>CBJKNR010000047.1:0-13641 GCA_966417555.1 uncultured Sphingopyxis sp. | reverse complement strand
CCGTCGTGCAACGTCAGCTTCGGCGGCGATGTGATGCGCCAGTACAAGCGCGCCGACATCTCGGTCGCGGTCAGCATCCCCGGCGGTCTGATCACCCCGATCATCGTCGACGCTGGCGGCAAGTCGATGTCGAAAATCTCGACCGAAATGTCCGAGCTGGCGGCGAAGGCCAAGGAGGGCAAGCTCCAGCCCAATGAATATCAGGGCGGTACCGCCTCGATCTCGAACATGGGCATGATGGGGATCAAACAGTTCACCGCGGTTATCAACCCGCCGCAGGCGATGATCATGGCGATCGGCGCGGGCGAGAAGCGGCCGTACATCGTCGACGATGCGCTGGCGATCGCAACGGTCATGTCGGCGACGGGCAGCTTCGATCACCGCGCGATCGACGGTGCCGACGGCGCTCTGCTGATGAAGACCTTCAAGGAACTGGTGGAGAACCCGCTGGGGCTGGTAGCCTGACCGGAAAGCGGCGATGCGCTTCGTTCGACAAATCATCCATTTGTTGATCGGGCTGCTCGCCGCAGCTTTTGTTGCGGCCGCTGTCAGCTGGGCCTGGCCCGCCGCATCGCACTGGATTTGGATCGTCGCCTACGTGGTCATGGCCGTTCTCGCCCTGCGCGAGCTGAGCCTGTTGTTCCGCGCAAGGCCCGGCGAATAAGGAGAATATCGTGGCCGACACCAATTACGACCTCATCGTCCTCGGCTCGGGCCCCGGCGGCTATGTCGCGGCGATCCGCGCGGCGCAACTGGGTCTGAAAACCGCGATCGTCGAGCGCGAGAATCTCGGCGGCATCTGCCTCAACTGGGGCTGCATCCCGACCAAGGCGCTGCTGCGCTCGGCCGAAATCTATCATTATATGCAGCATGCGGGCGATTACGGCCTGATCGCCCAGCAGATCAGCGCCGACATCGACGCGGTCGTGAAGCGGTCGCGCGGCGTAGCCAAGCAGCTCAGCCAGGGCGTCGCCTTCCTGATGAAGAAGCACAAGATCGCGGTCCATATGGGCGAGGGCAAGCTGACCGCGCCGGGCAAGCTCGAAGTGAAGGGCGAGAAGGGGACCGAAACCCTCACCGCGAAAAATATCATCGTGGCGACTGGCGCCCGCGCCCGCGACCTGCCTTTCGCGCCCGCCGACGGCAAGCGCATCTGGACCTATCGCCATGCGCTCGTTCCGCCCGAAATGCCGAAGAAATTGCTCGTCATCGGATCGGGCGCGATCGGGATCGAGTTCGCGAGCTTCTACAGCGACATGGGCGCCGAAGTGACGGTGGTCGAAATGCTCGACCGTCTCGTGCCGGTCGAGGATGCCGACGTTTCGGCCTTCCTCGAAAAGGCGCTCAAGAAACAGGGCATGACGATCCACACCGGCGCCGGCGTCGAGGAGCTGAAGGCGACCGCCAACGGCGTTTCGGCGAAGATCAAGGGCAAGGATGGAAAGGTCCAATCCGCCGAATTCAGCCACGCGATCGTCGCGATCGGCATCGTCCCGAACACCGAGAATATCGGGCTCGAAGCCTTGGGCGTGAAGACGACCAAGGGGCATATCGACACCGACGCGATGTGCCGCACGAATGTCCCCGGCATCTGGGCGATCGGGGACGTCACCGCGCCGCCGTGGCTCGCGCACAAGGCGATGCACGAATCGGTGATCGCGGTCGAGGCCATCGCGGGCAATCATCCGCACGCGATGGATCCGCGTAACATCCCCGGCTGCACCTATTGCCGCCCGCAGATCGCGAGCGTCGGGCTGACCGAAGCCAAGGCGAAGGAACTCGGCTACGAAGTCAAGGCCGGCACCTTCCCCTTCATCGGCAACGGCAAGGCAATTGCGCTCGGCGAGGCCGAGGGCTTTACCAAGACGGTGTTCGACGCGAAGACCGGCGAACTGCTCGGCGCACACATGATCGGCGCCGAGGTCACCGAACTCATCCAAGGCTATACGATCGGCAAGACCGCCGAGCTGGTCGAGGATGATTTCATCGGCACGGTCTTCCCGCATCCGACGCTCAGCGAGACGATGCACGAGGGCGTACTCGCCGCGTTCGGACGTCCTCTGCATATCTAGGCGCGCTTGAACCCGTCTATCCTCCATTTCTCCCGGGCGGGCAGCGTAATCAAGGCGCTGTTCTTCCTGGGGATGGCGGCGATTGCTTTCACGGTCGCCGGCCTGATGCACGCCGAGCGCGATGCGCCGCCGGAAACCATGTATCTGCCCGGCGGCATCGAACTTCCGGCGCCGGCTCCGCATCGCGATCCACTGACGCCGTTCAAGATCCCGCTCCTGATGATCGCGGGCGGGGTCTGCCTTTTCTATGTTGGTCGGCACGGCCTCCGGAGCCTCACGCGACGGGAGGCGGTGAAGATCGAAAACGGAAGGCTGCACTTCCACCCGAGCTATGGTGTCGAGCCGAACCCGCTTCCGGTCGAGACCATCGCCGAGGCGCTTTTCGACCGCGCCGACCGGCTGCCGGGCGATGGCCCGGCATCGGCAAGGCTGGGCGCCCGCCTGCGGCATGGCCTTTATCTTCGCTACCGTGCCGATGGTTCGACAGACGAAGTGCGCCTGATCGACAATGACGTCGATGGCGGGACCGAGCAGTTGCGGCGTTTTGCAGCCCATCTGGGCAGCTGGCGCCAATCGGCGGCGCGAACGGCAGGACGATACCGATCGTGACGCCGGTAGTTACGAGGGCCGGCAAGCAAAGGCAGATGACTGCCGCGATCGCGCTGATCATCGCCGTCATCGCGCTCGGCTTTGCGGTTGGTGCGGGCTGGACGCAGGATGTGGACTGG
This sequence comes from uncultured Sphingopyxis sp., assembly GCA_966417555.1. GTDB lineage: Bacteria > Pseudomonadota > Alphaproteobacteria > Sphingomonadales > Sphingomonadaceae > Sphingopyxis. The sequence goes on along the minus strand of CBJKNR010000047.1, from coordinate 10,841 downwards.
CAAGTGTCGCATGCGCTGGCGCTCCGCGTCGACGAGAGCGACCCCGCCTTCATATCCTTCATGCAATGGGCGAGCTGGATCGGCGGCGGAACGCCACGCTGGATCATCGTCATCCTGCTCTGCGGCCTCGTCTGGCGCTGGTGCGGCCCGCGCTGCGCGGTCGCGCTCGGCGGTGCGTCATTGCTCTCGAACCTCGCATCCAGCCTGCTCAAGCTCGGCTTCGGCCGTGCGCGGCCCGACCTGATCGGTCATCTCGACCACCAGACGAGCTTTTCCTACCCCAGCGGCCATGCGACGAGCGCCGCGGTCGTCTACCTGCTCCTCGCCTGGCTCGCGCCGCCGCGCTGGCGGCCCTTCGCCTGGGCGCTCGCGGCGGCGATGATCATCCTCAACGGCTTCTCGCGCATCATGCTCGGGGTGCACTGGGCGAGCGACATCGCCGGCGGCACGATGCTCGGCACCGCCTTCGCGCTGCTCGGCGCATGGTGGGTCGGCAGGCCGAAGATTTTGGCCTGATGCATTTTCCGCTGTCCTATCAAGTCCTGTTTTGCCATCGAGTTTGCGGGCACCAACAACGGGCGGGACGAAAATGCAATCGCGAGTGAAGTTTGGCAGTTTTCTGCGGGGAATCATTTTTGCGTCGATGGCGCTTGGCGGAGCCGCTGCGCTTCCCGCGCAGACGCAGAACGGTGAAGGCCAGACCGTCATCACTGCCGCACGCTATGTCGATGTGCTGACTGGAAAGACGGTCGAATATCCCGCGATCTTCGTCGGCGCCGACGGCCGCATCACCAACATCGCCGACGCGCGCACCGTGCGCTGGGGATCGAACGTCAAACATGTCGACCTTGGCGACAGGACGTTGCTCCCCGGCCTGATCGACATGCACGTCCATCTCGACGGTCCCGCCGATATCGGCGGCTATCGCGGGCTCGAATTCACCGACAGCTTCTGGGGCATGACCGCGGTCAAGAACGCGGGCGACATGCTCGGCGCAGGCTTCACCACCGTACGCAACGTCGGGTCGGACAACCGCAACGATATCGGGCTCAAGCAGGTGATCGACGCGGGCTATGCAACCGGGCCGCGCATCGTGCCCGCGGGCTATGCGCTGGGTGCCACGGGCGGGCATTGCGACAGCACCTACCTGCCGCCCAGCCTCGAGAAGAAGGACGGCAAGGAGGAGGGTATCGGCGATACGCCCGAGGAACTGCGTTTCCAGGTCCGCCGCCAGCGCAAATATGGTGCGGAGGTGATCAAGGTCTGCGCGACCGGTGGCGTCTTCTCGCGCAATACCGAGCCCGGCCAACTACAGGTTTCCGAACGCGAACTCGCGGCGATTGCCGACGAGGCGCATCAATGGGGCCTGCGCGTCGCCGCACATGCGCATGGTGCAACGGGCATCCGCGCCGCGATCGCGGCGGGCATCGACACGATCGAGCACGTCAGCCTCGTCGACGATGAAGGCATCCGCATGGCGCTGGCGCGCAAACAGCCGGTGTGGTTCTCGATGGACATCTACAACACCGAATATACGCAGGCCGAAGGCGCGAAGAATGGCGTGCTCGAGGATAACCTCCGCAAGGACCGCGAAGTCGCGCAGATCCAGCGCGACAATTTCCGGAAAGCCGTGAAGGCGGGCGTGCGCATGGTGTTCGGCTCCGACGCCGGGGTGATGCCGCATGGCGAAGTCGGCAAGCAGTTCCGCGTCATGGTCGAATACGGGATGACCCCGCTACAGGCGATCCAGGCCGCGACGAAGAACGCCGCCGAAGCGCTCGGCCGCGAGAAGGACGTCGGGGCGATCACGGTCGGCCGCTACGCCGACATCGTCGCGGTCGACGGCGACCCGCTCGCCGACGTGCGCCAGCTCGAAAGCATCGATGCGGTGGTGAAGGGCGGGGTGCTGGTAAGGGGCAACTGAACTGCCCATTCTTCTCGTCATCCCGGCGAAGGCCGGAATCTCGCCGGTGCGTTCGGACGAGAGGTTGAGATCCCGGCCTTCGCCGGGATGACGGGATCAGACCACCAGCCGGTCGACCAGCGCCTCGCGCATTTCGGGAGTGAAGTTCAGCACCGCCTCGGCATAGGTCGGGATGTCGCAATGGTCGCGGCGGACCGTGGCGAGCGCGGCGTCGAGATAGGCGGGGTTGACCGACATCAGCGCGCGGATCGCGTCGTCATGGATCTCGGCGCCATAGCGCGAGCGGATATGCGCCGCGCCTTGCGCGATGCGCTCCTCGATCTTGCCTGCGGTGTTGGTGAGCAGATAATCCTGCATCAGATCGTCCTCATGGACCCCGAGCAGCCGGTGGACGATCGCGACGGCAAAGCCCGTGCGATCCTTGCCCGCGACGCAGTGGACGAGGCTCGGCGCGTCATATTCGGAAAGCGCCGCGAGGTAGAGCCGCAGTGTCGCGACGAGCGCTGGCCGATAGGGCATGCCCGAATAGGTATCGATCATCCGCTCGCGCGCCGTCGCGGCATCGATTGTCCCGCCCGCTGCCTGCAGATGCGGCGCGAGCCCCGCGGTCACGCCGCCGGCGAAGAGCACGCGCGCCGAGAAATTGTCCGATCGCCGGCACGGGTGCATCTCGCGCTCGTCGTCGCCGCGCAGGTCGACGACGGTCTCGAGCCCCAGCGCATCGAGTGCGTCGAGATCCTCGTCGGTCGCCGCCTCATGGTGCGCTGAACGCCACAGCATTCCGCCGCGCAGCCGTCCGTTACCGTCGACGGCATAGCCGCCATAATCGCGGAAATTATGGATGCCGGACAGCGGCAGGACGCGCTCGGCGAGCATGGTCATTCTCCTGTAAACACGGGGGGACGCTTTTCGACGAACGCATTGATCGCCTCGCGGTTATCCGCGGTTTCATGGACGATCGCCTGATAGGCTGCGCTCAGTTCCAAAATATCGCTCATCCGGCTGTGCTGCGCCTCGCGCAGCAAACGCTTCGTCAGACGCAGCGCGCGCGGCGGGTTGCAGACGATCCGCTCGGCAATGGCGATCGCGCGGTCGAGCAGCTCCGCATCGGGCACGACGTCCGTGACCAGACCATATTCCTTTGCCCGGGCCGCGTCAAAGCGATCGCCGGTCAGGAACAGTTCGGCGGCGCGCGGATAGCCGAGCACCTTCTGGAGCAGCCACGCGCCGCCATCGCCGGGAACGATACCGACCTTGATGAAGCTGCATGCGAACTTTGCGCTCTCGGCGGCAATGCGGATGTCGCAGGTGCAGGCGAGGTCGGCGCCCAGCCCGATCGCATGGCCGTTGACCGCGGCGATCATCGGAACCTCGCAATCCATCAGTGCGCGGATCACAGCTTGCACACCCTTCCGGTAATTGGCGCGGGTGGAATCGGGCTGGTCGAGCACGCCGATCCCGGTGCGATCCTGCATGCCCTTGAGATTCCCGCCGGCGCTGAATGCCTTGCCGCTACCGGTCAGGATGATCGCGCTTACGCCGCGGTCGTCGCCAAGATTGCGCAGCGTGTCGATGATGTCCTGGCAGTCCTCGTGCGTGCCGATAGCATTCATGCTTTCGGGCTTGGCCATCGTCAGGATCGCGATCTTGCCCCGCCGCTCGACACTCAGAAATTCGCCCATCTTCAATTATCCTTTGCTGCCTAACCAAAGCTATTGCATGGCTGGTGCGACATGCAAGGCTTTGCGCTCTATCCGTTCGATCCACCCGGCGACGTTGCCGCACTGCGTGCCGATTTGCGGGGCTGGCTTGCGGTGAACCAACCGACGGGCGACGTCGTCGCAAGGGCGAATTGCTGGGCCAGCTTCGATGCGGATTTCAGCCGGGCGCTCGGCGCCGCGGGTTATGTCGGCATGACACTTCCGGCGCGTTACGGTGGCGGCGATCGTCACCCGCTCGAACGTTATGTGGTGATCGAGGAATTGCTTGCCGCGGGCGCTCCTGTCGGCGCGCACTGGATTGCCGACCGCCAGACCGGGCCGCTGATCCTGCGCTATGGCAGCGAGGAACAGCGGCAGCGCTATCTGCCCGGCATCGCCAAGGGCGAACTCTACGCCTGCATAGGCCTGTCGGAACCCGGTGCCGGTTCGGATCTCGCGGCGGTGCGGACGTCCGCGCGCGAAACCGCCGAGGGCTGGCGCATCAATGGCCAGAAGATATGGACCACCGGCGCGCATTTCTCGCACATCATGCTCGCGCTCGTCCGCACCGAAGAGGGCAGCGAGCGCAACGCGGGGCTCAGCCAACTGCTGATCGACCTCGACACCCCCGGCATAACGATCCGCCCGATCATCGACATGGCGGGGCATCATGATTTCAACGAGGTCTTCTTCGACGACGTGCTCGTTCCCCACGGCGCGCTGGTTGGCGAACGCGGGCAGGGGTGGAAACAGGTCACCGCCGAACTCGGGCTCGAACGCTCGGGACCCGAGCGCTATCTGTCGAGCCATGCGCTGCTCGTCGCGTTGATCGATGCGGCAGGGCCTGACCCCGATCCGGCGGTCGCGGGTCTGATCGGCGAACTCACCGCCGACATGTGGACGCTGCGCCAGCTGTCGATGTCGACCGCGGCCAAGCTCGCAGCAGGTGAGGATCCTATGGTCGAGGCCTCGGTGGTCAAGGAGCTGGGCAATGCCTTCGAACAGGATATGCCGCGCCGCGTGCAGGCGGTGGTCGACTGCGGCTGGGACGATCCCGATGAACTCGCGAAGCTTCTTCGCGCGTTGCTCATCGCCTCACCGAGCTTCTCGCTGCGCGGCGGAACGCGCGAGGTGATCCGCGGAATCATCGCGCGCGGCTTGGGGCTCAGATGAGCGCGGCGCGCGATATGCTGTGCGATACCGCGCGCGCGGTCTTCGCCGAAGCCGCCACGGCTGGCATCGCACTGGTCGAAGAGGCCGGTTTCGGCCTGCTTCTCGTTCCGGAGGAGGAGGGCGGTTTCGGTGGTGACTGGGGCGACGTGAACGCCGTGTTGCAAATCGCCGGAGTGATGGTGCCCGACCTGCCAGTTGCTGAAACTATTTTGCCCGAAGCGGGTCCGGCGCTTTACGCCGCGGCAACGGTCAGCCTGATGGCCGGCGCGATGGGACAGGCGCTTGCCCTCTCGATCGACCATGTGAACATGCGCCAGCAGTTCGGCCGCCCGCTCGGCAAGTTCCAGGCAGTGCAGCAATCGCTCGCCGTGATGGCGTGCGAGGTGCGCGCGGTCGACGCGGCAGCGGCCGCGCTGGCGGCACGACTGGATGGAGTGGGTCGCGATCCGTCAGCTGCCGATTTCGAGATCGCCTCGACAAAACTGCGTGCCAACCGCGCCGTCGGCGTCGTCACCGCCATCGCGCATCAGGTGCACGGTGCGATCGGGTTTACCGAGGAATATGACCTTCATCGTGTCACTGTTCCGTTGATGCGCTGGCGCGGTACGCACGGCAACGACGCCTTTTGGGCTGCGCGGCTCGGCCGTCAGGTTGCCGGTTTCGGCGGGCGCGGTCTCTGGGAAGCAATGACCGCGCGCGGCGCCTGAGCCTTAACGGACTGCGCCGCCTTCGCGCAGCGCCGCGATCCTGTCCGCGTCATAACCGAGCCCCGCAAGCACCGCATCGCCATCGCCGCCGACGGCGGGTGCGGGGCGCGGAGTGTCGTTCACCGTTGCCGAATAGCGCGGCGCCGGGGCAGGGTGCGGGACGCCCGCCACCTCGACAAAGGTCTTGCGCTCGACATTGTGCGGATGGTGCGGCGCCTCGCTCAGCGAGAGCACGGGCGCGAAGCAGACGTCGGTCATTTCCATCAGTTCGCACCATTCGTCGCGCGTTCTGGTGGCGAACAGCGCGGCGACCTTTGCCTTCTTCGCGGGCCAGTTTTCCTGGTCGTCCTGCACGTCGAAATCGGGATCGGCGTCGAGCCCGGTCTTGGCGCGCAGCAGCGCGTAGAATTGCGGCTCGATCGATCCGATCGAGATGAACCTGCCGTCGCTGCACGTATAGGTGTCGTAATAGGGCGCGCCGCCGTCGAGGCGGTTCACGCCGGCTTCGTCCCTGATCATCCCCGCGCCATGGAACCACCAGCTCATCCCCGCGAGCAGCGCCGATCCATCGGTCATTGCGCAATCGATCACCTGGCCCTGACCCGTCTTCGCCGCGTGGAGCAGCGCGCTCGACATGCCGAACGCCAGCATCATGCCGCCGCCGCCGAAGTCGCCGACATAATTGACCGGCGGAACGGGCTTTTGACCCGCGAGGCCGATGGTGTGGAGCACACCCGACAGCGAGATATAGTTGATGTCGTGGCCCGCCGCCTGTGCATAGGGGCCGAATTGCCCCCAGCCGGTCATGCGGCCATAGACGAGCTTCGGATTGTCGGCGAGCAGCACGTCGGGACCGAGCCCGAGCCGCTCCATCACCCCGGGGCGATAGCCCTCGATGATCCCGTCGGCGCTCTCGCACAGCGCGCGCGCGATCTGCACCGCCTCGGGGTTCTTCATGTCGAGTGCGATCGAGGTGCGGTTGCGGCTCAGCGGATCGCGCGGATCCATGAAGCCGCCGGGGCGGTCGATACGGATCACCTCGGCGCCATGGTCGGCGAGCATCATGCCGCAGAAGGGGCCGGGACCGATGCCGGCAAATTCGATGATCCTGATACCCTTCAGCGGCCCGGCCATGATGTGTCTCCAATCTGTTCGTCGTCATTGCGAGCGAAGCGAAGCAATCCAGAGTGGTTTACGCATACTCTGGATTGCTTCGTCGCTTCGCTCCTCGCAATGACGGGTTTTTAGATACGTTCGATAATGATCGCGGGCGCCATTCCGCCGGCGGCGCACATGGTGACCAGGCCATAGCGGCCGCCCAAGCGTTCGAGTTCGTCGAGCGCAGTGCCGATCAGGATCGAGCCGGTCGCGCCGATCGGGTGGCCGAGTGCCATCGCGCCGCCGTTGATGTTGACCTTCTCGCGGTCGAGATCGAGATCGCGGATGAACTTTTCGGCAACGACAGCAAAGGCTTCGTTGATTTCCCAGACGTCGATGTCGTCCTTGGTGAGCCCGGCCTTTTCGAGCACCTTCTTCGCCGCCGGAACCGGGGCGTTGAGCATCAGCGTCGGATCGTCGCCGATATTGGCATAGGCGACGACGCGCGCGCGCGGCTTCAGACCGTTCTTCTCGGCATAGTCCTTCGACGTCAGCAGGATCGCGGCGGCGCCGTCGACGACGCCCGACGAGTTGCCCGCATGATGGAAATGCTGGATTTCGAGGTCGGGATAACGCCGGTTGATCTGTTTCCGGAAGGTAAAGCCGCCGCCCATGTCGAAATCGGCAAGGCCGGCGAAGCTCGGCTTCAGCGCGGCGAGGCCTTCCGCGGTCGTTTCGGGACGCGGAAACTCCTCGCGGTCGAGCGCGACGCTGCCGTCGGGGTTGTGCACCGGGACCACCGACTTGGCGAAGCGGCCTTCCTTGATCGCGCGGTCGGCGCGCTGCTGGCTGACGAGCGCGAGCGCGTCGAGCGCCTCGCGGCTGATGCCCTCCATCGTCGCGATCGCGTCGCCGCATACGCCCTGATTGGACTGCGGGTGAAGTTCGTCGAGGGCTTCGTGTCCCGAACCCATCAGGCGCGGCGGGAGGCCGGCATTCGCCTGTTCGGCGGCGTAGGCGCTGGTGTAGCTCATCATCTCGGTGCCGCCGGCGATGACGCAATCTTCCATACCCGACATGACGGTCGCCGCGGCGAAGTTCACCACACTGATTCCGCCCCCACAAAAACGATCGAGCGTCGTGCCGCTGGCCTTAACGTCATAACCCGCCGACAGCGCCGCCATGCGGCCGAGGTCGCCGCCCTGCTTGCCGTTCTGGCTGGACGTCGACCAGACGATGTCGTCGACGGTCGCGGTGTCGAGATTGTTGCGGTCGCGGATCGCGGCGAGCACGGTCGCGGCGAGGTGCTGCGGATGGAGATGCGACAGCGCGCCCTTGCCGGGCTTGCCGATTCCGCGCGGGGTGCGGACGGCGTCGATGATATAGGCTTCGGCCATGGAATATTCCTTTCGTCGGGGAGAGATTAACGAGGAGCCATGCGGATTGCGCCATCGAGGCGGACCGCCTGGCCGTTGAAATAATTGTTGCGGACCATCTCCATCGCGAGACTCGCATATTCCTCGGCCTTGCCGAGCCGCTTGGGGAAGGGAACCGAAGCCTCGAGGCTTTCCTTCACCTTCGGGTTCATGTTTCCGAGCAGGGGCGTGCCGAACACGCCGGGCATGATCGAATTGACGCGGATACCAAGGTCCATCAGGTCGCGCGCCATCGGCAGCACGAGGCCGTTCACGCCCGCTTTGGCTGAGCCATAGATGACCTGTCCGATCTGCGCGTCCTGCGCCGCGACCGATGCGGTGAAGATGATCGCGCCACGCTCGCCGTCCTCCATTTCGGAAAGCGTGGCCATGCCTTCGGCGGCGATCGAGCCGATGCGATAGCTCGCGGTCAGGATGCCCGCGACGCCATAGGCATAATCCTCGGTCGGCGTGCGGCGGAAGCTGCCCGTTTCCTTGTCATAGGCGAGCGTCTTGCCCCGGCGCGAGGTCATCGCGCAATGAACGCACACACGTTCCTGTCCGTGCGCGGCGCGCGCTTTCGCATAGCCATCGAGCACCGATTGTTCGTCGGTGATGTCGACATGCACGAAGAGTCCGCCGATCGACGCCGCGACCTCTTCGCCGAGCGCATCGTTGATGTCGAAGATCGCGACCTTCACGCCTGCCGCGGCAAGCGCCTCGGCGGTCGCGCGGCCGAGACCCGACGCGCCGCCGGTGACCACGGCCGATATGCTGGAATCGATTTTCATGGGGAGGCTCCTCAGGCGGGTATCTGGTTGAAGGGGACGCCCTTGTCGGGGCGGTGATCCTGCGGCAGGCCGAGGATGCGCTCGGCGATCGTGTTGAGCAAAGTCTCGTCCGATCCGCCCGCGATGCGCCCCGTCGGCGCGTTGATCCAGCTCGACGCCCAGTCGTCCTTGGGCGAGGCATGTTCGTCGAACGCGAAGGCGTCCGTCCCTTGCAGGTCGAGCGCGAGTTCGGACAGTTTCTGGCGCGAGCGCACCGCGACGAGCTTGTTCAGCGAGCCCTCGGGGCCCGGGGTCATGCCCGCCTGCATCATCAGCCGCGCGCGGCGGTTGATCGAATCAAGCCCGGCGCGCATCGCATGGTTGCGCGCGATCTGCTGGCGGATGCGGCCATCTTCGATCGCGGGACGGCCGTTCAGCTTCACTTCCTTGGCAAGATCGACGAACAGGCCGAGGTGCGGGCCGAAGCCCGCGCTGTCGGTGGCGACATAACGCTCGATCATCAAGGTCGCGAGCGCGACCGCGAAACCGCCTCCAACGGGCGACATGCGATGGTCGTCGCCGATCTTCACATCGTCGAAGAACACCTCGTTGACATGGCTGTCTCCGCCCGCAAGCTTGATCGGTCGCACCGTGACGCCGGGCGCCTTCATGTCGACCCAGAAATAGGTGAGGCCCTTGTGCTTCGCGATCGTCGGGTCGGTGCGCGCGACGATCACGCCATAGTCGCTATATTGCGCCCAACTCGTCCACACCTTCTGCCCGTTGATCTTCCAGCCGTTGCCGTCGGTATCGGCGCGGGTGCGCAGGCCCGCAAGGTCGGTGCCGCCCGAGGGCTCCGAAAAGAGCTGGCACCAGATTTCCTCCCCCTGCAGCGCCTTGAGCACGCGTTCCTTGACGAACTCGCGGTCGCTGCCGAACTGCATCAGCACGGGGACGGACATGCCGAGCGAGATGCCGAAATAGACGTTCGGGAAGCCGTGCTTCATCTCCTCACCCTCGAAGGTGATCTTCTCGATATGGCCGAGCCCCTGGCCGCCGAGGTCGGTCGGCCAGTTGATCCCCGCATAGCCGGCGTCGAACTTTGCCTTCTGATAGCGGCGGCCGAGCGCAAGATCCTCCTCGACGCTCAGGCCCTTGCGCGCGGCCTTGCCGAACGCCGGAACCATCGATTCGCACCAGGCGGCCGCCTTGGCGCGCCAAGCTTCGAGATCGGTCATGCGCCTGCTCCTGCCAGCCGGTCGACGAGGACATCTTCCCAGAAGAAGCTGCTCCCCTGTTCGAGCGCGAGCGTACGCGACCGGCGCATATGAAGGTGCAGCCCGATCTCCCACGTCACGCCGATGCCGCCATGAATCTGCACGCAATCGCGCGCCGCGGTGTCATAAGCCTCGGTTGCCGAGAGGCGGGCGGCGGCGGCGGCGGTGATGAAATCATCCTGTCCCTCGCGCGCCGCGGCGTGGATCGCATTGGCGCGTGCCAGTTCGACGAGGCCGTAAAGTTCGGCGATGCGATGCTTGATCGACTGGAAGGCGCCGATCGGCTGGCCGAAAGCCTTGCGCGTCAATGCATAGTCGCGCGCGATCTCCATCAGCGCCCGCAGACCCGGCTTGCGAGTGCCGGCCAGTGCCCGCAGCCCCTCGCGGACCAGCCGCCGGTTCTCGCCGACCAGCGGCACGACGTCGGCCACCGTGGCGAGCGCGACGAGGTCGAGATCCTCCTCCGCCGCCCGCGGATCCTGCCCCGCAGCCCCGAGCAGCGCCTGCGCGAGCTTGAACGCCACCGCCGTGGCGCACAGCTCCGGGCACGGGTAGCCGCCGACCGCCGGGTGCACGATCGGCGCCTCCGGGAGCCGGCCGTCGGCACGCGGGGCGTGGTGATCGGTCACCACCACCTCGAGCCCGGCGGCCCGCGCCGCCGCCACCTCGTCGACGGCGGTGATCGCGCAGTCGACGGTCACCAGCAGGCCGGTCCCGCGCTCGGCAAGCCGCTCGACGGTCGCCGCCGCGAGGCCGTAGCCGTCGTCGATCCGGCTC
>CBJKNR010000046.1:0-14030 GCA_966417555.1 uncultured Sphingopyxis sp. | reverse complement strand
TTCGATCCATGCAATGTCGCTCGATGCCGTGCGATAGTCGATCGCCAAGGCGAGCAGGTCCGGCTCGAACACGATTGCCTTGGGCGCGGTGTCCTGCAGCATATAAAGGACCTCTGCCGCGGCGAGGCGAAAGTTGATGGGCACCGCGACGAAGCCGCCGAGTTCAGCGGCACCGAAAATGTCCCAAGTCTCCTGGCAATTCATCGCGAGGATGGCGATACGATCGCCGCGCCGCAGGCCCGCCGCATAGAAGCTGCTCACGAGCCTTCGCGAGCGTTCGGCGAACTGTCCGTGGGAAAGCCGACGGCCTTCGTAGAGGAACGCCTCGCGCGACCCGAAGTAGCGCGCATTATGCTCGATGAGATCGCCGATAGTCTTCATGCCCTCCCCATATGCGGATTTGCACGCCACAGCGACAAGCATTGCGCGATATCACGGTGATGATGAAGCATGAGTATTTGCGGGTACCGGCTTGAGGGCGGCGTCTCTCCCGCTCATCATGGTCGGGATGCATTGCCAGCGGGGCAGCTGGCGCGTCGGACCGGAACGGGAGAAATCGATATGGGAACGGAACTGATCGAGGGACTGGCGCCTTGGCCTGACGTGCCATTTGATGCCTATGGTCCGACAAAAGCTCTTCGCCTGACGCGAATACAGCAACTGGTCGGCTCGTTCCTCGGACGCAACTGGGTTGCTATTCCGCATGTGACCCATCATGACGACGCCGACATCACCCGACTTGAGGAGGCCCGCGCGAACTATAACGCGGTCAATGGAACACGTCTGACCCTTGTGCCCATCCTCATGCGCATCCTTGCTGACGCACTGCGCGAATTTCCGAAGTTCAATGCGTCTTTCTCTGCGGCGGGCAAGGAGTTGGTGCAAAAGGATTATGTGCATATCGGATGCGCCGTCGACACACCGAGCGGTCTCCTCGTGCCGGTTGTACGGGACTGCGATCGCAAGAGCGTCGCGGCGATCGCGCAAGAAATTTCCGAGCTGTCGGAAAAGGCCCGTACAAAGGGTCTGTCGATGGAAGAGATGGCGGGTGGATGTATTACGCTGACCTCGCTCGGCCATATAGGCGGCACCTATTTTACACCCATCGTCAATGCCCCGGAACTTGCTATCTTGGGCGTCGCCCGCGCGCGTCCGGTAGCGGCGCCAGGGGCGGGCGGCGACGTCGTTTGGAAGACTGTGCTGCCGCTCTCGCTCAGCTATGATCACCGCGTCATCAATGGCGTTGATGCGGCGCATTTTGTCCGCTTTGTGGCGCAACGCCTTCAGGACATCACGCTTGAGGATTGAGGGGCTTGGTTGCATTGTCGGACGCGCCGATTGCGACTTGAGGCGACAAGGCAAGGTGTGCGGAGATCGACTTTTGCGGGAATAGGCGACTAGGCCGAGGGACCTGACCCCCATCTTTCATCCAGCTGCAACTAGAGGCCGAGGGGTGTTGTTGCGCATAAGCGCAGGCGAAGCAACAGGCGGGGTCACCCCCGCCCGTTGTTTTTCGAGATCGGCGGCGAACGCCGCCGGGGTGGCGTAGCCGAGCGAGGAGTGCGGCCGCTCGGTGTTGTAATCGTCGACCCATCGGGCGAGGATCGTGCGCGCCTGACCGATCGTAAAGAACAGCGTCTCATTGAGCAGCTCGTCGCGCCTGCGACCATTGAAGCTCTCGACGAACCCGTTCTGCGTTGGTCTGCCGGGTGCGATATAATGCCACTCGATCCCGACATCGCCGCACCAGGCCAGCACCGCGTTCGACGTCAGCTCCGTGCCGTAGCACATTGGGAAGCAGCCTTTCGAAGGGCCGCGATGCCTTGATGGAGACAAGGGCGCGTAGCGCCCGCCGGCTTCATCAAGGCAGTCATGACCTGCCAGCAGGTCTCTAAAGAGAAGTTGTCGACACAACCCTTTGGAGGCTGACCGATCATGACCAAGCTGTATTCTACGCCACCCGACGCCGTCCTGGTAGCCATCGATATGTCGAAGCACCGCCAGGAGGTTCTCCTCGAACGACCGGAGGGCGGCCGCCGACGCCGTATGACCGTCATGGCAACGAAGGCGGACTATGACCGGCTGGCGGACGATCTGACGACCATCGGTAGGCCCGTGATCGTCGGCTTTGAAGCAACCGGCAACTATCACCGCACGTTGGCGCATCGATTGCTGTCCGCCGGGTGCGAACTGCGCCTGATTTCATCGGTCGCCTTGGCCCGGACACGCGAAGCGCTGCACAATGGCTGGGACAAGAATGATTCCAAGGACGCGCAGGTAATCCTGCACATGCTGAAGATCGGCGCGACCCAGCGCTATGTCGATCCGCTGGCCGCAGGGATCAACGATCTGCAGGAGATGTCTAAGACGCATGAAGCCATATCGAAGGCGAAGACCCAGACATGGCACCGGATCCTCACGCATTATCTGCCACTGTATTTTCCGGAGATCGAGCGTTTCGCCGGCAACAGCCGGTCCGACTGGTTCCTGGCGTTGATCGAACGCTTCCCGACGCCGGGCAGCATCACCTCGATCGGACGCGAGGCGTTCACCGAACAGGCCTGGCCGCTGATCGGTCGCAAGGTCTCCAAGGCCCGGGTGGTCAACGATATTTACGAGACCGCCTGTGCATCGATCGCGCTGCCGATCGACGAAGATTCCACGGCGGTCGCCATGTTCCGCATGGTCATCGCCCAGGCACGCACCCTGATTCAGCAGCGTAACGAGATCGAGCGGATCGCCCATGACGCGCTGGCGACGAACAGCGATTATCAGCTCCTGCGCATGATCCCCGGTATCGGTCCGATCAACGCCCTGACGATCCTGGCCGAGGCCGGCGATCTGCGCCGGTTCAGCCACCATCGCCAGTTCCTCAAGTTCTGCGGCCTCGACCTCGCTACCTACCAGTCAGGGATATTTCGGGGGCGGACAAAGCTATCAAAGTACGGCAATGCCCGGCTGCGACGCACCTTCTGGATGGCCACGCAGGTCGCGATCCGACAACCCAACAACAGCTTCCGTGACAAGCTCTCCCGCTATGTCGATGGCCATGCCGACGACCCCGATCGCCGCCGCAAGGCGATGACCGCTCTCACCGCCAAGATGGCGCGCGTCGTGCACGCCGTCATCAAGACGGGAACCGAGTACCGCCCGTTCGTCGAACGGGCGGACACCAGATGGAAGGACCCCTCTCTGCTGTGCCGTGAGGGCGCTACGGCGACCCTGTAGATAATGTTCGGGCCTTCCATCTGGCATGCGTATCTCATCTTAAGGACGGTGAGGACCACGATCCCGATGATCGATGGATCCTGTGTTTGCTATGGCCGAGAGCGCCTTCCTTGACGATGGAAGCCATCTGGATCATAAAATCATCAGCGCCGATCACATTCGGCGCAACGAGATCTGCTGGCCTGTTCCCGCCGCTGCTTCCCAACATAGGACGTTGTCCGACCGTATATGCGCTGGCGGCCCACGCGTGACGAACAGCTCGGCCAAGACCGCCAGCACGTCATCGCTCCTGAGCTTGCGTGCGACCGGCTGGTGACACGCCTTAAATAGGAGACCCGGATCGGCAAAGGCGGGACCCTGGCGGCGCAGCTGTCGCGGCTCGACCTGATCGTACTCGACGAGCTCGGTTATCTGCCGTTCGCCCGCTCCGGCGGGCAGTTGCTGTTCTACCTCATCAGCAAGCTTTATGAGCGCACCAGCGTCATCATCACCACCAACCTCGCCTTCGGCGAGTGGCCTACCGTCTTCGGTGATCCCAAGATGACTACGGCGCTGCTCGACCGCGTCACCCACCACTGCGATATCGTCGAGACCGGCAACGATAGCTGGCGCTTCAAAAGCCGCGGCTGACCGCCCCTTTGGCGCCTTTGAAAAATCTATCTTGCGCTGCGCGCGCCTCCGGTCGGGCTACGCCCGCCCTCCGTCGCACGCAGCGCAAGCCGTTCCTCAACAAACCTGCATCATATCCGAAAGGGGGGTCGCTCTTCGACGCCGATAGGGGGTCCCTTTTGAACGCCGTTTGACAGCGTTGGCGGAGCTACGCCGTCGCCATGCGCGACCGGAGTCACCGGAAAGGGAGGCGGGCCGGCGCGTTCGAGACCGCCGAGGCCGTGCGGATCCGGATGCGGCGCATGCGGCCCGCGCGGGCCGGTCGGCGATCATCTTGCCGTCGTCAGTTGTCAGAAAGGACGCGCGCAACTAGCCGTTGTCAAAATGGGCCTGTGCCGAAATCATGCTTGCCTTGATGATCGCAGAGACGTCTTCGGGACCGAGGTTCGATGCGCGCCTCGGCGTTTGTACGTAACCCTGTGCGGCAAAGATACATCCAGTTCCGGTGCCAGTTTGAGTTGCACATCTCCCGATCAAACGCATGATCGCGGTCACGCCACATTTGCAGGCGTGTGACCGGGTTCCGCTACGTATGTCCAGGCGCAAGCTAAAGGTAGCGGTTCGTGCCCCGATGTGCGTTTCCTTCGCGCGGTCACTCTTTTCGTGAAAACCATGTTCGATTATTTTCGGATTATTAAATAGCGGCCAGAATCTGCGGGGCATAACTTCCCAAGTGCGACTCATTTCGGTCGCGATTTCGGAAGGAAGATGTGATGAAAAAGCAGGACAGCAGTGACCTGATCGACCTCGGCGCCGTCGGCGTCGAGACCCGAGGCATCGAACCGGTCGGTCCCCGCGATGAAGATACCAACGAGCACTTCCTGCTCGTCGGCGGCATCACCGCTGAAGACTGACCCTCAGGGCGGCGCGCTGCGCTGCGGCGCGCCGTACCTCTGGCACAGCCATCGCATGAACCCCTCTTATCACGTCCGGCCAGGGCTGCACTTTTGCCGCTTCGAAAGCGAATATGTGTTTCTGGACCTGCCTGCCGGCCGCTATTTCCTGATCGAGGGGCGGACGTCGCGGGCTTTTGCGCATTTCCTGGACCAGCGTGCCAGCGACGACGAACAGGCCGTTCTGCTTGATCAGCAGCTCATCGGTCCCGCTGGCGGATTGGCTAACGGGAATCTGCCCCTGCCGCCGCCAGCCACAGCGAGCCTCATCGACCAGCCTCTCCCCGATGCGCCTTGGCTCGATACCCTCAGGGCGATTGCGGCCCAAAGGCGCGCGCGCTTTGACATTGGCCGTAATCCGGTTTTCGAGATCACGCGGCGGATGGGAGAGCACCTCGGAAAATATTCTCCCGAGAGTCGGCAAGAGACCTATATTCGTGTCGCCGCCGCGTTTCACCGTGCCCGGCGTTACGCGCTTGCCACGGATCGGTGCCTCGAGCGGGGCATTGCGATGCGCCGAACCCTTGCGCGCGCGAGGTGCGACGCCCGTCTCGTCTTTGGCGTGACATTGCCCTTTGCTGCCCATTGCTGGGTTCAGGCTGGCGAAGCGGTGCTGACCGACCCGCTCGATGTCATCCTTCGCTACAAGCCGATCTTGGCGGTCTGATGACCGGTGGATTTCGCATCGAGATCGCTTTCGCAGAGGATGGCTTGCGGCGCCGCTCGCAGGCCCGCGGTGCGGCTGATTTCAGTTGCGGAAATGTGGCGGTTTGGTCGCGCGAGCCGCTGCAGCACGTGGATGCGCGGAGCATCATCATTGGTCGCCTGTTCGAAAAATTCAGCGCGGTGCCGCCCGCCATGAAGTGCCCCGGCCAAGTCCTCACGGCCGAAAAAGGACGAAAGCTGCTGACGGATTTTTGGGGCGGCTATGTTTTTGTTCATATCGGCCGGGACGGGGTGGTGACGATATTCCGGGACCCGTCCGGCGCGCTGCCTTGCTACGTAAAACGAGAGGCCGACGGAATAAGCATTGCCGGCGATATCATGGAACTCGCTTCGCCTGGTTCCGGCGCCGTCGATTTAGGCGAAGTCGCGCGCGTGCTTTCAAGCGGCGACGCGCGCGGACGTCGCACATGTATCGAGGGGATTGAGGAACTGATAGCCGGCGAATACCTTGCCGTTGCCGATGGCAAGGTGGCACTCGAGAGCTGGTGGACCCCATGGGACCATGTCACGCCGCGCGCGAACAAGGACTTCGAGACTTTGGCCGAGGACCTGCGCAACATCGTTTGCGGCGTCGCGGGGACATGGTCGCGCTGCTTCTCGTCGATATTGCTGGGCGTATCCGGAGGTCTCGACTCATCGATCGTCGCCGCCGGAGCCGCACCTGCCGCGCGCGGGCTGACGTGTCTGACCCTGGTCGGGCCCGATGCCGATGGCGACGAACGACGATATGCGCTGGCCATGGCGACGCATCTCGGGCTCGATATTCGCGAAGTGCAGCGCGAAATCGGCGACATCGACGTCGGCCGCGCCTCCGCGCCCAAGCATCCCTGGCCGATCGTGCCGATCGGTCGCCAGACGAACGAGGCGATCCACGAACGGTTAGCCAGAGAAATGCCTGTAGATGCTCATTTTACCGGCAATGGCGGCGACGCTGTTCTGTGCAGCCTGCGCAGCACCATTCCCCTCCTCGATCGCGTCTTGGCGGAGGGCCCGTCCACCAGGCTCGGCACCACGCTGCGCGACATATGCCTGCTGACCGGCACCGACCGACGCACGGTCCTGCGCCATGCCTGGGATCGCTATCGCCGCCACGGGGGACGGCATCAGATCCGTTTCAACGCAGCGGGGCTGCAGCCGGACGCCGCGAGGGTGGCACGGGCTGCCGGGGCCGTGCACCCCTGGCTCCGGCCGCCGCGTGACATTCTGCCCGGAAAGACCGTTCATGCAGCCTATCTGATGCGAACCCAAAAGAGCATCGAGCTCTATCCGCGCGCGGTGTCGCCGCCCCATGTCGCGCCGCTCATATCGCAGCCCCTGATGGAACTCTGTCTGTCGATTCCGACATGGATGTGGGTATCCGGCGGACGGAATCGCGCGGTCGCGCGCCGCGCCTTCGACAGCGCGCTTCCATCCCTTGTCACCGCCCGTACCACCAAGGGCGGTCCCGGCGGGTTTGACCTGCTGATATACCGCCGCAACAGGGACCGTCTTCACGACCGCCTCCGCAACGGCCTATTGGCTTCCGAGGGTATTTTCGATCCCGCGCTTCTCGATCGCGCCGAGGATCCCACCTGGCGCGGCGTCGAGCGAATTCAGCGTATCCTCGAATTTGGCGCCGCCGAAAATTGGGTGCGCTGGTGGAGCGGCTCCTAACCGGGACCGTTCGCCGCGCGGCAACGATCGGGCCGCTCTCGGGCGAGCTTGCTCCAGCCTTCGGTCTGTTTCGGGAAGGGGCCGTCGGCATCGTTTTTGTCCAGAAGCCAATAGTCGAACCAGGCGATATTCTCCCGCATCGCGAGCGACCGGTTCGACGGCCGGTAGAAGACATGGGTTTCGTCAGACGCGGCCGTAGCGCCGGGATAATGACTGATCTGCGTCGGCGCCTTCGCCGCGCGCAGCGCTTCGAACAATTCGATCTGCGACGGCGATGCCGAGGCAACCTGCTGCAGCACGGCTGCGCAAACTCTTTTGGCGTTCAGCGACGGAGCGAAACGGCGATAGCTGTCTATGGCGTCGCTCAGCGGTGCGCCGCCAAAGACCGCATCATAGCTCGAGCCGGCGGTCGCATATCCCGCCGGTTCGAGATAGCCGCCATCGCCGCTCGATGCGGCGCGAAACAGGGTCGACCGGGTCACCGCGACGTTGACCATCTGCGAGCCGCGGCTGTAGCCGGCGATGCCCACCCGATCCCGATCGACGAGACCCTCGATGGCCATCTCGTCGACGGCGTCCTCGAAGATGTGGACGCCTTCGGTCCACAGCAATTGCTGCAGGGTCTCCGGATTCGGCGGCCCGCTGCCGCGAACCCATGCCTTGCTGGCCGCCATCAACTCCTCCGATTGCAGGGGCGAGGGGTCATTGATCAGCAGCACCACATAACCTCTCTCGGCGAGCAGCTGGAGCGGGTAGTTCCATTGGAAACCGGGCGCGGCGAACCGGTCGTCGGCATCGGACCCATGGGTAACGATGACGGCCGGGTAGCGCTTTCCCTTTTGGTAGCTGCGGGGGAGGACGACAAAGCCGCGGGCTTCATACCCGTCGCGGTTGGTCCAGACCCGGGGCAGAATGGTGAGGGGAGCGATCGCGTCATGCTCCGCCGAGACCGACAGGAGCCGGGAGATACGGCCATCCCTCAGGTCGATTTTCACAAGCCTCGGCGGGGCGGCGATTCCCTCTTCGACGCAGACCGCGAAAAGAAGCGCGTCATCATAGGCGCAGCGGGTGAGACTGTGTTCGCTCTCCACCCTGCGCACGCCATCGCGCGAGACGATGGCCAGCCCGTAGCGGGCCGCATCGAGATCGCGGGTTCCGAGAACCAGCTTTTTTCCGTCCCGGCTCGCCTCGGGCGCACCCGCGCGGGGATCGCCGATGGTGAATGCGACCGCGCCGTAGCTATGCCGTTTCCCGTCCGGGCCCTTTTCAAAGAGTTCCAGCGTTTTCGCGAGACCGCTCGTCGCGAGTTCGCCGCCGCGCGGGCCCCTGAGGAGCGCGACCGTCTCCAGATTATGCTCGACACCCAGCGTGCGCATAGTTCCGCTCAGCCGATTCCAGGCGCGCATCTCGAACCGTCCGCCTTCTGAGCCATCGGGTGTCTCTACCCGGAATTGGACTTCATCGCCGCGCCAGAGAATCTGCCCCCCGCCACGCGTCGCCATCCGGTCCTTCGATGGCCTGCTCAGCATCAGGGTGGTTTTCCCGTCGGGTCCGCGCAGGAAATAGTCGATCTCGACGTCGATCGTAGATCGGCGCCGGCTTTTCAGAGCGCTGACCTCCTGGTCGAAACGGACGCGAGGCGCGTTCGGCAATGCTCTGAGCTGCGAATACCAGAGCCAGGCGCCGTCGGGGGACCAGTCATAGTCTAGAACGCCTACCGATGACGGGCGCACACCGCCGCCGATCGGAAAAGACATGTCCGCTTTCCCGACAGGAACGGTCGCCGGGTTCACGATCAGCGGCTGCACCGTGCCGCCGGGCGTGATCCGATAGAGCTGCAGGCCCGCCCCGAGGTCGAGGAGGGCGCTCCAGTCCGCTGTGCCGGGGATGCGCCGCAGCGACTTGGCGCTGTCGACGGTCGCTATGGTTCTCTGCCGGGCGGCGGCGATGTCGAGGATGCGGATATGGGATCGCGGCTTGTCGGCAGCGAGGTCGGCGATCTCGACCGCGTAGATGGCAAGCTTGCCATCTCCCGACAGGGCGATGTCCTTCACCTCCGGAACGGTGAGGATGTCCTCGAGAGTCCAGGGTCTGCCCTTGCTCTCCCCTGCCGGGGCGACAGGGGAGAGCACCGCGACGGCAAGGAGCGCCGCGGCCGGGAGGCCGGCTCGGAGGCAATTCCGCATGGACATCCTCCTCACCAGTCGCGGCTGATCGTGATGCCGAGGAAACGCCCCACCGCCGAATAATTTGTCGAATCGAAGGGGGTGTCGCTCGGCGATGCCACTGCGGTCATCTCGGGTTTTGCATTGAAGAGATTGAGGGCGTTGACGCCGATCTCGCCCAATGCGCCGATTTTGACACGCGCCGAAAGGTCAAGCGTCGCGACCGACGCCACCTTGACGGGAATTGTGCGGCGCCGATCGGTGACGCCGCCGGTGAAGCTGACGAAGGAGGCGAGAGTGAAGTCCTCATTTCCGAAGGTTGCGCCACCCCGCGCGCGAAAGTGCGGCGAATTGAAGATGGTGCCGGCCAGATCGGTCACCGGAAGGCCCGGCAACAATTGCTGCCGACTGTCGAGCCAGGTGCCGCTTGCGGTCAGTGTCAGCATCTGCGCACCGATCGGTGCACGGTAGCGCAGCGACAGGTCCGCGCCCTGATAGCGCTGGGAGGCGATATTGAGGTCGCGCCCGTCGATCAGCGCGATGACATTGGCCGGGTCATAGGGTCCGGTGGTGGCATTGCCGAGCGGGTCCGAGGCCCCCGCGATCGCGGCGGCCAGCAAGGTCGGCGACGGATTGAAGGTGACGAGATCGGCGAACAGCGGATTGGTGAGAACGCCGAGCGGCGACCCGAACGGCGGCGCGACCCGGTCGCGATAGTCGATTCGGAAGAGGCTTGTCACGATCTGCAACCGGCTCGACGGGCGGAAGGTCGCGCTCAATGTCACATTTTCGGATCGCTCGGGGCCGACATCCGGATTGGGACCGCCGAGATAGACATAGGTCGATCCGGCCGGAAACATCGATCCGTAGCCGGTCACGGACAGGAGGACCGGCGTATATCCGCTATACTGCTGGTTGAGCGTCGGCATCTTGAACGACTTGCCCCACGAAATGCCGAGGCTGAGCTCCGGGACCGGCGCATAGACGAAGCCGAGCTTGGGCACGACGATGCTCCCGGAATCGGAATAATCCTCGAAGCGCATTGCTGCCGTGATCGAGGCGCGGTGCGCGAAAGGCAGTTTTTGATCGGGACTCGCGAGCGGGACGAAGATCTCGCCATAGGCATAGCGGTTCTCGCGCGTGGGGGCGAAGGCCCGGCCCGCGATCAGGGCGTTCAGGTGATTGCTGCGCCAGCCGCCGCCTGCCGCGAGGCGGACATCGCCCGCCGGCAGAGCGAAGAGCGGGCCTTCGACCCCCGCCTCGATACTTAGGCTGCGATTGTTGAAGATCCGGATCGAAGGGGGCGCAACGCCATTGGTGAAATTCTGGGTGACCCCATAGGTCTTGTCCGTGCCGTAGAAGCCCGACAGGCGCGTGCTCCAGCCGCCGCCAAGATCGGCTTCGAGCGTCGGCGCCACGCCGAAGGTCTCGAACTCATTATGCACCACGATCCCGCGAGTCGTGATCGGCCGGTCGGCGAACAGCCCGCGCACCGATGTCATGTCGCCGCGCTTGTAGATCAGGTCGGCCTTGATGCCGAGGCCGGGCGCGAGGTCCTGATGGCCGCTGAGCAAGGCGCTGTGGCGCCGCAGTTCGGGATAGAAAGTGGAGAGCTGATTGCTTGTCGCGGCATAGCTGCGGTCGCGCGCCAGGATCGCGCTATTGTTGAAAAAATCATAGGTTGCGAGAAAGCCCCCGCCCGACCATTTGGCCCCGCCGACGATATTATATTGCTGCTGGAAATTACCGCCGTCGGTCGAGCCGCCGATCCGCGCGCTCGTGGTGATGCCCTCATAATCCTTGCGGAGGAGGATGTTGACGACGCCGGCGACCGCGTCGGCGCCATAAATGGCCGACGCGCCGTCAGTGACGACCTCGATCCGCTCGACCGCTGCCGTCGGGATCGCGCTGATGTCGATCACGCTCTGTGTGCCGTTATAGGCAAAACGGTTTCCGTTCAGCAAAGTCAGCGTGGCGTTGGGACCGATACCCCGAAGGTTGAAGGTCGACGCGCCGTTGACGTTGACATTCTGGTTCTGGACCCCTTGTCCCGACCCGATCCCCGGATTCTGGCCGCCTCCGAAATTCTGCGGCAGGCTGCGCGCCACCTCGCCAAGATCGGCATGGCCGGCGTTGCGGATATCCTCCGCCGTCACTTCGATGACCGGGGCTGGCGCCGGCGCACCTGCGATGCGCGAGCCGGTGACGATGATGGTTTCCGGCTCGGCCGGAGACGGGATTTCAGCCGGAACGCCGTTGCGGATGATGACCGCGCGGTCTTCGAAGCGTGCGATGAGCCCGCTTCCCGCAAGGAGGGTTTCGATGGCTTCGCGCGGCGTGAACTGGCCCTTCAAGGCCGGAGCGGTCTTGCTCTCAAGGTCGCGCGAAGAGGCATAGAGTTCGATGTTGGCGAGTTCGGCGGCTCGGCGCAGAGCCTCGCCCAGATCCTGCGCCGGCATATCGTAAGACTGGCGCTCTTGCTCTGCCACCATTGCGGATACAGGTGAACAACAGGCTGCAGCGCCGACGAGCAGCACGGCCAGCGAACGAGACTTGATCAACATCATCATTCCCCCAAAAATTCCGCCGTGCATCGGGCAAGGCGGTCAGTTAGGGGTGAGTTGACGGGGCGAAGGAGGTGCCCTTAGTCGACGGGTAAAAAAATTATCGGCGGCTGAGATGAATGGCGTCCGTCCTTCGCTCGACCCGCAGATCGAAGAGGGTCGCGATGCGCTCGGTGAATGGCTCGGTTTTGCTGATCTGGAAGCGCCCCGATACCTCGCGCGCCGCGATCGCGCTGTCGTCGATCACGATCGGCACCGCGGCGTAGCGATTGGCTTCGGCGACAAGCCGGTCGAGCCGGATCGAGCGATATTCGGCCCAGCCATCGGGCCAGCTTGCCGGAATGGTCGGCAGAGGCGCAGCTTTTTGCGCCAATGTTCCGTCGGACCGATAGGTCAGGACCGCTCCTTCGCGCAGCTGCGTGACCTCGCCGGCCTTCGCATCGGTGCGGACCTGTGCCGTACCGCGCCGCAGCGAGGCGGTGACGGTGCCGGCCTCGTCGACGGTCAGATCGATGTCGGCATCATTCGCGCTGGCGGCGCCGCGTCCTGCGTCAATGCGCAGGGGGACATCCTGTCTGACAACCGAGAGACGAACCCGGCCCCGTACCAGACGCACGCTTCGCGCGTCCGTCCCGAAGGCGACCTCGAGCCGGCTGTCGGTGTCGAGCGTCGCGCTCGATCCGTCGGCAAGCCGGAAGGTCCGTATTTCGCCGCGCTGTGTCTCAAGCGGCTCGGCGGCAATAGCGGCCGAGCTGCCGCCCCGCTGACCGGGAAGCGGAGCGCCCCCGGCACCGATCGCAACGATCAGAAGCGCGAGCGCCGTCGCTGCTGCGCCCCACGGCAGCCACTTCTTGACCCGGCCGCGCCGCGCCTCGGCATGCGCGGTCCCGTGCCGCTCCGATGTCTTGAGAATGGCGAGCGCCGCCATGCGCTTCTCGGCGCGCCGATAGGCCTCGCGGTTTTCGGCCGACCCGTTCAGCCAGGCATCGAACTCGCCGCGGAGCGCGGCGGCATCTTCGCCGCGCATCTTGATCAGCCATGCGCGCGCGATCTCGTCGAGCGAATAGTCGCCGTCACCTGCTTTGGTCATCGACCCTCGTCCACCACCTTCGAGATCTGAGCGAGCGCCCTCATCATATGATATTCCACCGTCGCGATGCTGATGCCGAGCGCCTCATGTATCTCGCGATAGGAGAGCTCGTCCACCCGGTGCATTAGGAAAACGCGGCGTGTCTTTGGCGGCAGGGCATCGACGGCCGCCTCGTACAGTCGGAGCAGATCCGCGGCTTCGAGATCCCACTCCTGCGCAGCGGGCGTGGCGCCTTCACCTTCATCGCGCAGCGGAAAGAAGGTCGCGCGCGACGATTTCTGGCGCCTGGCGCGATCGATAAGCAGGTTCTGGGCGATACGCCGCAGGAAACCGCCCGGATTGGCGAGCTGGTACCGCTGCTCGCTGCCCGCCGCGCGCGCAAAGACTTCCTGGACAAGATCGGGCGCTTCCTCGGCGCCCGCCTTGCGGCGCAGGAAATGAAAGAGCGACATGCGGTGCGCTCGATAGGCCGCCTCGAGATCCTGGCCGGCCTCTGGGCGCTGTCTGCACTGCGGCGGCCGGTCGGCCGGATGCACATGGCAGGCCGAGGACGGTGAAAAGGGGTGACGCGGCGGCGCACGGTCGCGGCAGGTACAGGAAGACAAGGCGGCAGTCCCGGCCGGCACGAGCGAAAGCGTCCGGCCGCGGCCGGGCTTGCTCTTCCAGTGCTGTGCCGCCGTCTGGCCGCTCGCGCGGGCCATGGTCCGGTTGGGCCGCCGGTCCGGTCAGGGACTGGCGTGATTGATGACTGGCGAAATATTCCGCGCGGGAGCTGCCAGAAATGCTCCCGCGCCTTGGAATCATGTCAATTTCGGGCGGCGCTGACAAGCAAAAGGATCGCGTGGAGCCCTCGGCACCTCAAGTCTGGCGCCCCGGATGACTGCCCAGTGCGCGCGCATAAGTCGCTGCTTCATGGGCACGCCGTTCATGATATCCGAGCAGCAGACCCCGAACCTCCGCTTGCGGCGCAGCTTCGGTGACGGCGGTCTCGATCCGCTGGCGGCGCGCGAACGCCAGCAGCTCATCCAGCCCGAGCACCGGG
>CBJKNR010000045.1:0-14311 GCA_966417555.1 uncultured Sphingopyxis sp. | reverse complement strand
TGCCTGGCCGCTCTCCTGCTCGCTGGCGTCTCGGCCGCGGCCTTCGATGTGACCGTAAGGGTTAACTATTTCGGCGCGACCGCTACCCTCGCCGGGCTGCGACCGCTCCTCGCGATGCGTCCTGGATCGCACGCCATCGGCATCTCCTCTTCGTCCCTCTACATGGAAACCGACGAGGCGCTGGTCTTGGCCTGCCTCGAAGACGATGAGGAACGCGTTCTTTCCGTGGCATCGGGCGTGTCGCGCAATGTCTATCAGGCGACAAAAAGGGCGCTGGCCGTCTGGATCCGGCAGCAGGCGGTGCGGCCCGAATGGGCTCGCGCGGGCATCTGTCTCAACGGCATTGCTCCAGGAGTGGTCGTCAGTCCGATGACAGACTATTTGCTGGCAACGGCGGAGGGCCGCGAGCGGCTGTTCCAGACCACCCCGATGGCCGTGGAGGAGCCGGCGTCCCCCGCCGTCATCGCCGAGGCGATTCAGGCGCTCGCCGGTCTCAAGGGCGGCTATCTGTTGGGCCAGATCCTTTTCGTCGACGGCGGTGCCGATGCCACCGTTCGGCCCTTTCACGTCTGAGCCGCCGAGACGATCCTCAAGCCTCCGCCGTGACCTCGTCGACAACCCTGCGCATGGGCGCGCGGGCCGTGAACAGCAGAAGAAAACTGATCGTGCCGCACAAAAGCAGGGCCAGTGCGATGGACCATGTCGTAAAGGCAGGGTCTTCGAAAATATGGTCGGTGAAGAGCGCGGGCAAGCTCGGGCCCAGACCGATGCCGAGCATATTGCCAACGAGCAGGAATACGGCCGCCACCTGACCGCGCAGGTGGCTCGGCACGGTTAGCGGGATCGTCGCGCCCATGCCAGCCATGCCCGAACAGAAGAAAAGTCCGAAGACGGCGATTAGCGCGACTGTATACGTCGGTGCCAAAGCCAGAAGGCAGCCAAAGCCGACGAGTCCCAGCCCGCTTAGCGAATAGACGCGCATCGGTGCATCGGTGATTCCACGGCCAATGAGGCGATCGGTCGCCAGACCAAGCCCGAGGGTCGAGGCTGTTACCGCGAGAAGCGAGATGAGGCCGAAAGTGATGCTGACCTCGCTGATCGGCATGTCGAACCTGCGCACAAGAGCCGTTGGCCCCCAAATACTAAAGGCGTAGCAGCCACCGGCCATGATACCATATCCGATGAAGAAGCGAAGGAAGAAGCCCTTGTGCGTGCGAAGGAACCGCATCGCTTCGCGCGGGCCGGCCTTTGTCGGAACGGACTGCTCGCGGCGCTTGGGTTCCCGAATGAGAAACAGAAGCGGCAACAGCGTCAATGCCGGAAGCGCAGCAAAGATGAACACTGCCTGCCAGGGCATCAACCAGCCAAAAGGAGAGGAGATGCCGTCAGGTGGCAAGGCGGCCAGCAGCTGGCCGCCAAAGACATAGGAAAGCGAGGTCCCTGCGACGGCTCCGCAGCCAAATACCGAGGTGGCGAGTGTCAGCCGATGACGGGGAAAGCTGTCGCCGAACAGCGAATAGGCGGCTGGCGAGAGCGCTGCCTCGCCCGCGCCGACCATGAAACGCGCGACAATCAATTGCGTGAAGCTGCCGGCGAGACCGCATCCGATGGTGGCTATGCCCCAAACGCTGAGTCCGATACCGATTACCAGACGCCGCGACCAGCGATCGACCGCATAGCCGAACGGGAGGCCCATGATGCAATAAAATGCCGCGAAGGCAGCACCGGTTATCAGGCTCAGCTGAACATCGGTCAGATCGAGGTCCGCCTTCATGGACGGTATCAAGGTGCCGATCACCTGCCGGTCGATCATCGAAACCACGTAAAGTGCCGTCAAGACTGCCAGAAGCCAATAGGCAGCGGGCGTCACGCGTTCGCCACGTAGCTGGTTCATATCGGATCTCCCTGGAGCGATGGGTTCATTTCAGATGGTTGGGGTGTCGACTGCCGATGATCGTCGATGCGGACGATAGGGATCCGTTTATCCGCTAGAGGCGCTTCTCGCCTTTGCCTTCGCCTTCGCTCGCGGGTATCGCGCGAGGGAGGCTCGACAAGGTCACCAACGACGCCGCAACTGGACCCCGATGTTGCGGGCCCGCAATTGCACCTCGCGATCTTCGGCAGAAAAGGTCGGCGTGTCGGCAGGAAGATGCGACCGGACGTCGGCCAGCGGCACCTTCTTCATCGTCGGCAGGGGATAGTCTTCGGCACGATGCCAGCGACCGACGAGCATGCCGCGTCGGCAGTCCTGAGGGTCGAGCCAGTTTTGTATACCGGGATCCTCAAGCGACAGGACCGCACGAAACTTGCCGTCGGTATCGAGGCGCGCTTGCGCGGCGTTGAGACTGCTCTGCCGGTAACCGAATTCGATCTGGTTCCATAAAGTGTCGTTGAGCTGGACGTTCCAATATTTGCAAAGGGGGATATCTGTCTCGATCACCAGGGCATCCCCGGGCTCGAGATCATAGATGCAGCGCCAGTATTTCTGCGGCCACTCGGGGCTGTTCCCGATGTCCTCGAACCCCGTCAGTTCCATCGTGTTGAAACCGATCGTGTCGGCGATCTTGGCCTGGTAGCCGAGCGTCATCCCGGTAAAATGCGCGACGAAGTAGCCGAGCATCCGGTCGAGCCGGCTTGCTATCTCGTCCGCGGTCAGCCGCGGCTTCATCGCTGGGCGGTCAAGCCGCTCAATCGCGAAGCGGCCTTCGGCTTCCTTGCCCCAGTCGACAGAAAACTGGCGGACAAGGAGCGAGCCGGCGCCTTCCGGCATGAAGCGCCAGTCGCCCGTCCACCCTGCGGGCCGTTCGGTGCTGAAGATCACCTCGAACGAGCCATCGTCCGCCAACGTCAGTCCGTCGACATCATAATTATTGTAGCTGGGGCCCGGGCCGAGCGTTCCGAACATCCCGCGTCCGATGGCAAACCCCATGATCGGATTGGTCCCGCGCGTACCCACAACCCTGTAGACTCCGGACCCGCTGACCGGCGCGAGATGGTATATGCCGTCCGGATTGGGCTGGAGCAGGAAGATCGAATTTTCGAACGGCATCCAGTCGGGATGGTCCGGCGTGGACTGGAAATACCAGATATAGCCCTGTGCGACATTCATGACGAGCTGGCGGTATAGTTCGGCGCGCGTCTGCGTATCGTCGGGAAACCAAGTCTTGGCGGCCATTTCGCCGGCCGGCCGAAGGAGATCGAGATAGTCGGACCAGGCTTTCAGCCCATCGGTTACGGGCTCCATGCCCGGAAGCATGCTGAACCGGGGATCTGAGGGCGCAGTCTGGATGAGGTCCCGCCGCAACGCGGCTACCAGATCGGCCTTTGCGGCCTTGAGCGGTGTATGTTCGGGCATCTGTATCTCCGCTGGAGCATCGGGGGAGGTCGATCGTTCCATGATAGCCTTTGGCGCCGCTGGCGAAAGCAACGGCGCAATCCATCACATGCAAGATTAGACGCGGGCGAGCTGGTTCCACCGCTCGCATTTTTTCCTCGGGCAGGTAGCAGCGGATATCGATTGCGATGCCATGGTGCAAACCGGCATCGGTACGGCTTCGATCGACTGGCGCCCCATGGCGGGCGCCGGGCGCCACTTCCGGCGTCGTGCCGTACGCGGAGATGACTTATGGGAAACCGATTCCGGAACAAGGTGGTCGTCATTACCGGCGCGGCCGCAGGGCTCGGGCGCGCGACGATGGAACGACTGGTTGGAGAAGGTGCGGTCGTCGCGGCGCTTGACCGCGACCAAAGCCGGCTCGATGCAGCGGTCGCCGCGCTTCCGGCAGGTCAGGCAATCGCCCATGCGTGCGACGTGGGGGACGACGCGTCGGTTGCTGAGGCGATCCGCCAGGCGGCAGGGCAATTGGGGCGTATCGATTGCCTGTTCAACAATGCCGGTATCGGCAATCCGCATCGTCGGCGACTCCACGAGCAGTCGCCCGAGGATTGGGATCAGGTGATGCGGGTGAATGTGCGCGGCATGTTTCTCGTGCTGCGGGCGGTCATACCCTATATGTTGGCGCAGGGCAGTGGTGCGATCGTGAACACCGCCTCGATCGGATCGTTCCGCGCTACCGAGGAAGCCGCCCCCTATATCACGTCCAAGGGCGCCTGCCTCATGATGACGCGGAGCGCCGCGCTCGAATATGCCAGGGACAATATCAGGGTCAATGCCGTCTGTCCGGGAACGACGCAGACAGAAATATTGGCAGGCCGGCCGCAATCGTTGATCGATGCCCTCCAAGAGCGAATTCCCCAAGGCCGGCTTGGCAAACCCGAGGAGGTGGCGGCGCTCGTCGCATTCCTGTTGAGCGACGAGGCCCCGCATATCACCGGGGCCTCGTATCTGATCGATGGTGGCCGCAGCGCGGGCGGTTAACCGCCGCGGTCACCCGACCGATTGAACGCCGGGGCGCGGCCGGTGTCCCCATTCCAAATGGCGCAGCGTGGCGGCAACCGTGCCCGCTAGGGCCTGGACGAGACCGCGGCTGGCTTGTTCCCTGTCGTCACGCACAGGATGACGGACATGAGGACGAGAGGAATGGTTCCGGCCAGAAGATATTCATAATCGCCGAACCGGTCGTGGATCACGCCTCCGATTGTCGGACCGAGTCCGCTTCCCAGGGACATGAATCCGGCCATGGTGCCGAAGAGCAGCCCGAAATTGCCCAGGCTGAAGTGGCGGCTCGCCATGTAGGATAGGACGTCGATTTCCGCGCCAAGCGCCAGTCCGATCATGACGACCGCTGTGATGCAAACGGTCATCGAGGGCACGGCCCAGAGCAGCAACACGCTGGCCATTGCCGGAAGCAGGAAAATCACCGCGCCGACAAGGGTGGCTGGAAAGTGGTCGAGCAATAGTCCGCCGGTGAGACGTCCGACGATCGATGTGATGCCGATCAGCGTCGCCATTTGCGCCGCCGTGGTACGGCTAACTCCCATTTCCGTCAGCATCGGCACGAGATGGAACAGGAGGGCGGTCGTGACGAGCACCATGAGCAGCGAAATTGAAACAAGCTTGAAAAAGACCGGAGACCGCATTTCCTCGCGCGAACTGCGTCCCGGGGACGGAGGCGAGGCGCGCGCCGGCTGCGATGCGGGCGCCCTGTCGAGCGAGGTTCGAAACTTCCAGAAGACAAAGGGAAAAACGATGACAAGCCATATCGCGGCGAGGCCGATGTAGGCTCCTCGCCAACCGAATGCCGACAAAAGCGCCGCGACGAGGAGGGGGACGACCACGCCGGTCACGCTCGTACCCGTCTGGGTGATCGCAAGGGCCAGCCCGCGCGCTTTTGTAAAAACGGTGGTGACGGCGAGCGCCCAGACCGTAGGCTTCAGCAGGAGCGATCCCGATGCCAGCAGCGCCATCGAGCCATACCATTGCCATGCGGAGCCCTGATTGAGACCCACCATCGCAAAGGCGCACAGATACAGCGCCATGCCAGGCAGGGCTATGCGGCGCGGCCCGACGCGGTCGATGATACGCCCGATGAAGGGGGCGCCGATGACTCCCACGATGCTGATGAGCAGCAAGCCAGAGGTGATCATCGAGCGACTCCAGCCGAACTGCTCTTCGAGCGGCGCCATCAAAAGCCCGCCCGAATAGAGATGCAGAGCTGATGTCGAGAAGCCGAACATCGACGCCGCGACGAGTGTCCGATGTCGTTTCCATTCCAGTCTGGCTTCGTTCAAGACCATTCTCCCGCACAGCCATGGGCTTTTCAGACTCGGGCTATCAATGTTGGAGGGGATGTCGCAGGCATTATGGGCTTGCGTGGACAAGCATCACATCTGTGGTCGCGGCCGGAGGGCGCCGCAGTTAGATCGTGACCGCCGACGGTCGAAGAAAATCAGAGACGTGGGTTTTGGCCGCTGACCCGGCACCGCCGGAAAGCAGCAGGGCCTGCTCGGTCTCATACCCGTCTTGTGATGGGTAGCCCCCGAACATTGCCATCGGGCAGCATTTCTCACTATCGAGGTCGCAATACGCGGCACAGGCGGCGGTCCCGCGGCTGCGGTGATGCCATTGGTTCGGGAGTCACGCTATGCGGAAATATGCGCTGGGTCAGCTGACCGTCTGCGGTGCGCGACCCGAGGAACTGGTCGAAATCGCAGCCTGGGCGGGATATGATGCGATCAGTCCCTTTCTTGCTGCAGGCGGGGCGGGCAGTCTCCCGGCGGTCCCATTGAAAGCAGGTGATGTCGAGACGACCGCGATGGCGCGGCGCCTCGTCGATACCGGGCTTCGGGTTCATGTCGGTGACGGTTTCGTGCTTCATGGGGCGACCGATATGGACGCCTTGCGGGCGGGCGTTGCGTTAATGGCGCAGCTTGGAGCACGGGCCATCAACGCCGTTCATTTTGACACCGACGCTTCGCGCGGCCTCGATCGTTTCTGCCAGTTGAACAGCTGGGCGAGAGAGGCAGGGCTGATCACGCTTATCGAATTCACGCCGCTTTCGACCATTTCCGGTTGGCGCGACGCCCTCGCCTACCGGGAGCGTGCAGGGGGTGACAATATTGCCCTGATGGTCGATCTGCTTCATTTGCGCCGGTCGGGCGGCACGGTGGAGGAGATCGCTCAGATCGATCCATCGCTGATCGGTGCCGTGCAACTATGCGACGGGCCGACCGAATCCGGACCGCAGGGCTATAGAGAGGAGGCCATGTACGAAAGGATGATTCCAGGACAGGGAAGCTTGCACGCCGAGAAATTACTGAGAGTCCTCCCGAAAGACATGTTGGTCGACCTCGAGGTCCCTCTCCGGTCTCTCGAGCAAGCCGGAAAAGATCATTTCGCACGCGCGAAGTTGCTGCTCGATGCCTGTCGGGCCCTCGACCTCCGTTAGCTTGGCGGCATCCGGCCTGCCTTTGCCCGCCGCGTTGACCATGATCTTGACAAAGTTGCGGCCGGTCGGCGCGCTGCACCCTGCGGTTTCGCGCGAGAAGAGCGCGGAATCTACGGCGGAGCGGGCGTGACGATGCTCCAAAGGGCGCCGAGACGATACCGCTCCGCGCGAGGGATCAGACCTTGTCGGTCAGCTCCGGAACGGCGTTGAACAGATCGGCGACGAGGCCGAGGTCCGCGACCTGGAAGATCGGGGCGTCCTCGTCCTTGTTGATCGCAACGATCGTCTTCGAATCCTTCATGCCGGCAAGATGCTGGATCGCACCCGAGATACCGATTGCGAAGTAAACTTCCGGCGCGACGATCTTGCCGGTCTGGCCGACCTGATAGTCGTTGGGAACATAGCCCGCATCGACCGCGGCGCGGCTGGCGCCGAGCGCGGCGCCGAGCTTGTCGGCGAGCGGCACGATGACTTCCTGATACTTCTCGCTCGAACCCAGCGCGCGGCCACCCGAGACGATGATCTTCGCCGAGGTGAGTTCGGGACGATCCTGCTTGGCGATTTCGGCGCCAACGAAGCTCGAGATGCCCGTGTCGCCGCCCGCCGAGACGGCCTCGACCGAACCCGAACCGCCAGTGCTCGCCGCCTTCTCGAAGGCGGTACCGCGAACGGTGAGGACCAGCTTCGCATCCGACGATTCGACGGTCGCGATCGCGTTGCCGGCATAGATCGGGCGGGTGAAGGTCTTCGGACCCTCGACCGACAGGATCTCGCTGATCTGCATGACATCGAGCAGCGCGGCGACGCGCGGCGCGACATTCTTGCCGGTCGTGGTGGCGGGCACGACGAACGCGTCGTGGCTCGCCATCAGCTCGGCAACGAGCGGCGCGATGTTTTCGGGCAGGTTGTGACCGAAGGCGGCGTTGTCGGCGACATGCACCTTCTGCACGCCGGCGATGCCGGCCGCAGCCTTGGCGACGCCGTCGACGCCGGCACCGGCGACGAGCAGGTGGACTTCGCCGAGCTTCGAGGCGGCGGTCACCGCGGCGAGCGTGGCATCCTTGACGGCTGCACCGTCATGTTCGACCCAGACGAGCGTTTTCATGAATGCACTCCCATCGCCTTCAGCTTGGCAACCAGTTCATCGACATCGGCAACCTTGACGCCGGCCGAGCGGACCGGCGGCTCGCTGACCTTGACCGTCTTGACGCGGGGCGTCGTGTCGACGCCGTAATCGGCGGGCGACTTGGTATCGAGCGGCTTCGACTTCGCCTTCATGATGTTCGGCAGCGACGCATAGCGCGGCTCGTTGAGGCGAAGGTCGGTGGTGACGATCGCGGGAAGCTTGAGCTTCACCGTTTCGAGGCCGCCGTCGACTTCGCGCGTCACGTTGACACTGTCGCCGTCAACATTGACCGCGCTGGCAAAGGTGCCCTGCGCCCAGCCGGTGAGCGCTGCGAGCATTTGGCCGGTCTGGTTGTTGTCGCCGTCGATCGCCTGCTTGCCAAGGATCACGAGACCCGGCTGTTCGGCGTCGGCGATCGCCTTGAAAATCTTGGCAAGTGCGAGCGGTTCGACCTCATCGTCGGTCTGCACCAGGATCGCGCGGTCGGCGCCCATCGCGAGCGCGGTGCGCAGCGTTTCCTGCGCCTTCGCCGGGCCGACGCTGACGGCGACGATCTCGGTCGCGACGCCCTTTTCCTTCAGCCGGATCGCCTCTTCGACACCGATCTCGTCGAACGGGTTCATCGACATTTTGACATTGGCCAGGTCAACGCCCGTGCCGTCGGCCTTGACCCGCGGCTTCACGTTGTAATCGAGCACCCGCTTCACGGGAACGAGGATTTTCATCAGGAATTCCTTACACCATATTTCTCGTGGGTCGTTTGCGTCCTGTACCGGCCCACCTTGTCTAGGTCGCCATCGTTCGCAACCGGCTGTCGACGATTGCCGTGGCTTCGTCCATGATGCGCCGCAGCAGCGCCTCGCACGTCGGAACATCGTGAATGAGGCCCTGAACCTGACCACCCCAGATCAGGCCGACATCTATATCGCCGGATTCCAGCCCCTCGCGGTTTAGCGTCCCCTTGACCAGATCCGCGATCTCCTCAAATTTCGCATCAGGGTTCTTCAAGATTCCCGCAACCGTGTCCGACACTTTGTTTTTCACCACGCGTCCGGTGTTCCGGAATTGGCGATAGAGCAGATGTGTGTCGCGCTCGCTGTTGCTCACCAGAAGCTGTTTGATATTGTCATGGATCGGCGCCTCGACCGTAGCGCAGAAGCGGGTGCCCATGTTCACCCCCTCTGCGCCGAGCGCCAAAGCCGCGACGAGGCCGCGGCCATCACCGATCCCGCCGCTGGCTATGACGGGAATTTTCACCTTGTCGACCGTCGCGGGTATCAGCACCAGCCCCGGCACATCATCCTCGCCCGGATGCCCGGCGCATTCGAAGCCGTCGATCGAGATGATGTCGGCACCCAGCCTTTCGGCCGTCAAGGCATGTCTTGCGCTCGTGCATTTGTGGATAATCGTGACGCCATGCGCCTTGAACGCATCGAAATGTTCCTGCGGCTTTGCGCAGACCGTTTCCACGGCCTTGACGCCGCCCTCGATAATGGCCTGCCGATATTCCTCATAGGGTCGCGGCACGATGCTGTGGAGGATGGTGAGGTTCACGCCGAAAGGGCGGTCCGTCATCGTCTTGCACCGCTCGATTTCGTCGCGCAGGTCTTCGGGCGTGGCTTGCGTCAGGGCCGTCAGCATCCCGAGGCCACCCGCGTTGGACACTGCGCTCGCCAACTCCGCGCGGCCAACCCACATCATGCCGCCGCAGACCACGGGATGGTCAATTCCGAGCATGTCCGTGATACGCGTTTTGATCATCGACTCGTCTCTTCTCATGGTCGTTTCTTGGGCGGGGTTCGCATGCCCTTGGGGTGATGATGGCGCGGTGATGCCCGGATGGCGGACAGGAAGGCTCCGCTTTAACGGGCGGGTTGGCCGAGCATCGTCCGTGAAATGATGTTGCGCTGGATCTGATTGGTTCCCTCGATGATCTGCAGGATTTTCGCATCGCGGAAATAGCGGGCTATCGGATATTCCGCCGAAACGCCGGCGGCGCCGAACAGCTGGACGGCATCGGTCGCTACTCGCATGGCATTGTCGCTCGAAAAGCATTTCGCAATCGCCGCGGCGCGTGCCATCTCGTCTCCTACAATTCCCGAATCAACCATCGCCGCGGCGCGGTAGGTCAGGTTGCGAGCCGCCTCGGTGCCGATCTCCATGTCCGCGACCATCCAGCGCAGCCCCTGGAAATCGGATAGCGTGCTGCCGAAGGCCTTTCTGCTCGCTAGAAAGCCGGTGGCATGATCGATTGCGCCCTGCGCGAGGCCGACGCCGCGTGCCGCTACGAAGGGGCGCGATTCATTGAGGGCCCCCATGACCCGCTTGAAGCCGCCGTCTTCGGTGCCGCCCAGGAGATTGGATTGCGGTATCCGGACCTCGTCGAAGAAGATGGCGCTCGACGGAACGCCGCGGGCTCCCATCTTGTCTTCCTTGGCGCCGACTTCGAAGCCCTTCATCCCTTTCTCGACGATGAAGAAGGCGATCTTGCCCTTGTCGCCGTCGCCGCCGCCGACACGCGCGGCGACCAGGACGAAATCCGCGAGCGCGGCATTGGTGCACCAGATCTTGCCGCCGCTCAGAATATAATCATCGCCATCGCGCCTGGCCCGCGTCTTGATCCCGGAAACGTCGGACCCGCTTTGTGGCTCCGTGAGCGAAAAGGCTCCGCGCAGCGTGCCCGCGGCCACACCGGGGAGAAAGCGCTGCTTCTGTTCCTCGGTGCCGCCCGCCATGATGGCACCGATTGGCAGCCACTGGATAAACAGGACGTAGGCGGTGTTATAGCAGACGCGCCCCAGCTCTTCGATGGCCAGGCAGGAGGACAGCAGGCTGCCCGTGCCGCCCATCTCAGGAGGGAAGGGGAGCGTGAACAAGCCGAGGTCACGGAGGAGATCGAACATGTCTTGAGGAAATTCGGCCTTGGCATCGATCTCGTTGGCCCTGGGGGCGACCTTCTCGCGCGCGACCCGACGAACCATCTCCTGAATCTGGCGATGGTCGTCATTCAGCTGGAACAGCGCTTCGCTCATCTCGGCCTCACGCCATGGTCAGACCGCCAGAGATCGAAATCGTCTGGCCGGTCATGAAAGATGCGTCGTCGGAGAGCAGAAAGGCAATCATACCCGGATAGTCGTCCGGCTGACCCAGCCGCCGCAGCGGAATCGCCTTGGCAAGTCCTTCGCGAATGCGGTCGCCGCCGGCCATGTCTTGAGTGAAGCCGGCAAACAAAGGCGTATCGGTCGGGCCCGGGCAAAGGACGTTCAGAGTGACGCCCTTGCGCGAGAGTTCGCGCGCCATGGTTTTGGTGAAAGCGATGATGCCGCCCTTGCAGGCGGAATAGACGCCTTCGCCCGACGAGCCGACGCGCCCGGCATCCGACGAGACATTGACCACGCGGCCCGACCCGCGCTCGGCCATCCCCTTGACGACGACATGGTGCATGTTGAAGCTGCCGAACAGGTTGATCCGTACGATCTGCTCCCACAATTCAGGGGCGGTATCGAGGAAGTTCGCGGCCCGGTCCCAACCCGCGACATTCGCCAGGCCATCGATCGGACCGGCCGTGCTCTCGAACGCCGCAACGGCCTGTTCGACATTTGCATAATCCGATATGTCCACCTTATAGGCGTGCGCGCTTTCGCCGATTGCGACCGCGACTTCAGAGACGGCCTCCTCGTTCAGATCGAACAGGCCGACGACGCACCCTTCTTCCGCGAGCCTTATCGCCGTTGCCTTGCCGATGCCGCTTGCCGCTCCGGTGACGACAACCCGCTTTCCGTTCAATCCGCGCATCGGGACCTCCTGTTCCTGTGAACTCCAAGCGCGGGCTTTGACCCCCGCCATCTCGGAACTCAACCTGCGAACGGGCTTCGGCCCAACACCATCACATATAGGTAGAATGGCTCATGTGCCGCGTTTCGCGGTTGCATTCTCGTCCAACCATTCGGCGAGGATATGCGCTGCCTCGGATGAGCCGGGGCCATAGGGTGTGCGCGGCGGCGTGCGGCTGAAGCGAGGTGCGGGAGCGGGCTGGATGATGCCATCGATCAGGCAATAGGATTGCCGCTCCGCCAGATGCGGATCGTTCGGGGCTTCGGCGAGATCGAGGACGGGTGAAACACAGGCGTCGGTGCCGGCGAATGCGGCCTCCCACGCTGCGCGCTCTCGCTTGAGAAACGCCGCGGCAATGACCGCCTTGCCGCGCGGCCACTGGCTTCTATCTTCGCGCGGCGGCATTTCGTCAGGATCGATCCCCAAAATGTCGAGCATGATGGTCTCGAAACGCCGCTCGATCGGTCCCGCTGCCATGTAGCGACCATCGGCGCAAAGATAGACGCCATAATAGGGCGCCGCGCCATCGAGAATATTGGACCCTCGCTCGAGCCGATGCGACCCTGCGGCGTGAAGGCCATAGAAATTGGTCATCAGCGAAGCGACACCGTCGCAGATCGCTGCGTCGACCACCTGTCCCTTGCCCGATACCCTGGCCTCGATCACGGCGGCGAGAACCCCCATGATGAGGTAGAGCGAGCCCCCGGCATAGTCGCCGAGCAGGCTCAGCGGTATCGATGGGGGCGCATCGGCCGGGCCGATCGCATCCAGGGCACCTGTGATCGATATATAATTGACGTCATGTCCTGCCGTCATGGCGCGCGGGCCGGTCTGCCCCCAACCGGTTATGCGTCCATAAACAAGCCGTGGATTTTGTGCGAGGCAATCCGCGGGACCAAGGCCGAGGCGTTCCATCGTCCCCGGACGGAAGCCTTCGATCAGGACATCCGCCCTGCCGATCAGCGCAAGGGCAATATTCTTGTCGTCCTCGCTCTTCAGATCCAGTTCGATCGCGTCGCGATTGCGGTGAGCCAGATTGAAACGGGCGGGTCTCGGTATACCGAGATCGGCCTTCTCCCTCCGATCGATGCGAAGCACAGACGCTCCGAGATCTGCGAGCAGCATCGCGGCCATGGGGCCCGGCCCGATTCCGGCTATCTCGACGATGCGCAGACCGGCGAGCGGTCCTGCCGGCGCGGGGGGCGTCATCTCGATCTTCCTGTAGTAAGAAAAGGCAAGCGAGCGGCTCGCTCAGTCGTCCGGTGCAAGTTCGACGCGCAGACCGTCGAGGCTTGCGGAAAACTTGATCTGGCAGCTCAGGCGCGAATATTCGCTCCTGTGCTCGCTGCTGTCGAGCAGGTCGTTCTCATCCTCGGACATCGCGGGAAGTCTGTCGCCAAATGCGGGGTCGACGAAGACATGGCAGGTCGCGCAGGAGCAGCAACCGCCGCACAGGGCGAGCAGCTCGTCAACGCCATTGTCGCGGATGATCTCCATGACCGTCAGGCCGTCCTGAGCCTCAACTTCCAGTTCTTCGCCCGACCTGCGTACGATTTTAAGTGTCGACATTCATTACCTCGCATTTGTCATCTTCTGCCACACGTGGGACTGTCCCGCGGGCGCTGGCCTCTGGTCGGAGGCGCGTCCTGGTCGGCGACCGGGTGGTCAGGCGAATAGCGGGACGGTGAACGCTTGCCCATGATCACGAGGCTGATTTCATATAGGTGATGTTTTTGCCGTGCCGGCTTCATGGTCGATTTGCCGTTGGAGGCGAAGGAAATGCTGCCAAATTGGTGGCCAACGCCGTGTCTCGGGAACGAATGTCGTTTCACCCAGGGCTCATGAGCGGTCGGAGGCCGCATCGTATGAGGGCGCATTTCATCCCGTTCGTGATTTCAACCGCGCGGCAGTTTCCTTTTGCGGCCAGGCCTATCAAAGCCGGCCGATAGACATTGCGTGGAGGAAATATGCCTGAGGCGGCAATCATAGCGACGGCTCGGACCCCGATCGGCAAGGCCTTTCGCGGGAGCCTGAATAATGTTCACGGCGCTACCTTGGGCGGCTGGGCCATCGCCGAAGCGGTCAGACGGGCCGGGCTCGTGCCCGATGAGGTCGATGACGTGTTGCTTGGTGCAGCACGTCTTGAGGGCGCGACGGGCAATAATATCGCGCGGCAGGCGGCCTTGCGGGCCGGTCTGCCGACGTCGGTGGCGGGCGTCTCGCTCGATCGCAAATGTTCGTCGGGCCTGCAGAGCATTGCCTTTGCCGCGCAGCGGGTTATGGCAGGAGAGGGCGGAGTTCTCGTGGCGGGCGGACTTGAAAGCGTGTCGCTCGTGGAACGCGTCCGTAACATGGTTCGCTATGAAGACGAATGGCTCGCCGCCAACCGGCCCGACATTTATATCCAGATGCTGGAGACGGCCGACGTCACCGAGCGCCTCTACGGCCGGGGCGACGAGGTCATCGAGCTTACCCGCGACGGCAACTGGATCGGCCTGGGTGC
>CBJKNR010000044.1:0-14559 GCA_966417555.1 uncultured Sphingopyxis sp. | reverse complement strand
GAACAAGGTCGTCCCGATGCCGGTGATGACCGCGAGAACCAGAAGCTGGATGCCCGAGGAGATAACATGCCCGAGGACCCGCTCGGCCATGAAAACGGTTCGACCGAAGAAGGCGAAGGGGATCAGCACGAAGCCCGCGAGCGTCACGAGCTTGAATTCGAGGATCGTGACGAAGACCTGCACCGCGAGGATGAAGAA
This sequence comes from uncultured Sphingopyxis sp., assembly GCA_966417555.1. GTDB lineage: Bacteria > Pseudomonadota > Alphaproteobacteria > Sphingomonadales > Sphingomonadaceae > Sphingopyxis. The sequence goes on along the minus strand of CBJKNR010000044.1, from coordinate 14,361 downwards.
GGCCAGCACCACGATCACCCAGGCGACGAGCAGGATCAGTATCTGGACGAAGTTGGTGAAAAGCCCCACCGGCCCCAGCAGATCGGCCGATGCATCGAGCAGGGGTTCGGCGGCATCGAGTCCCGTCGCCGCGACGAAACCCGGGCGCATGAAGTCGCCGATCGCCATGGCGCCGCCGCTCGCTTTCAAGCCCAGCCCAGCGAAACTTTCGAGCATGATGGTCGCCAGGCTCTGGAAATTGCCGATGATGAAGGCGAACACACCGATATAGAGTGTCTTCTTGACGAGACGCTGGAGCACATCTTCATCGGCGCCCCACGCCCAGAAAAGCGCCGCGATCGTCACGTCGATGACGATCAGCGTCGATGACAGGAAGCCGACCTCGCCGCCGAGCAGGCCGAAGCCGCTGTCGATGTAGGTCGAGAAGACCGACAGGAACTGGTCGATCACGCCGGTATCATTCATCGTTCTTGCTTTCCTGGCCGAAGAAGTGGCGGCGTTTCGCCTCCCAGGCCGCCTCGCATTCCGCATCGGCAATGGTGACGGTGCGGCAGCGGCGGAGCGTCTCGGCAAGCTTGGGGCGTGCGTCCGCTTCGGAGATCCGAGCAGGAGCGGAGGCACGCGGCGCGGGCGGATCGACCGCGGCCAGAAGCGCGAGCGTCAACGCCATGCCGCTGACGACTGCTCCGGCGACGAGCTTCCCCGCCCGGCCCATCTCAATTGCCCTTGCGGAAGCGGCGAAAGCGTTCGCGTCCTTCGGCCTCGGCCGCCGCCGCGCGGGCGGCATCGAGCATTTCGGCGCGGCCCTGCGCGGCGATCGCGGCGGCGAGGTCGCCGAGCTGCTGCGACTGGAGCGCGAGCAGCTGGTTGCCGGCCTGCGCTGCCTGCAGCGCGCCGCTCGCCGACTGGCTGGCGGTTACCAGAGTCGAGATCGACTGACGCGCCGCGCCCATGTTGGTGACGACGCCGGCCTGCACCTTCATCGCGTCCTGGAAGGCGCCGACGCTGTCGTTCCAGCGGGCCTCGGCATTGGCGACGAGCGCCGCTTGCGAGCCCGATAAGGCCGCCCCCTTGTAGCGCGCCTCGAAGGTCTTCTGGATATCGCCGACGTCGAAGGCGATGCGCTGCGCCTCGCCGAGCAGGTCGCGGGTCCGGTCGACCTGCCCCTGCAGTTCCTGCAGCGTCGAGGTCGGCAGGCTCTGCAGATTGCGCGCCTCGTTGACGAGCGAGGTCGCCTGGTTCTGGAGTTGCTTGATCTGGTTGTTGATCTGCTCGAGCGTGCGCGCGGCGGTCAGGATATTCTGGGCGTAATTGCGCGGATCATGGACGATCCCGCCGATCTGCGCCGCGGCGGGCGTGATCACCGCACCGGCGGGCAGCATGGCGATCGCGACCAGGCCGACGAGGGCCGCATGGCGACGGAAATTCTTCTTCATCAACTTCACTCCTTCAGGGGGCTGCGATTTCAAGATTGCCGAGCAGGTCGGCGGCCCAGCTCAGGCCGCGGTGGCGCAGCCAGGCCGCGGCGAACTGCTGCTGGCCATGCGCGGCGATGAGTTCGCCGATGCGGATCTGATCGGACTTCGAGGAAGCGGCGGCGAATGCGAGCGCGATGTCGCCGAGCCCCAGGTCGAAGAGCCGGTTGCCTTGCCGCGACTGGCAATAATAATCGCGCTTCGGCGTCGCGCGGCTCAGGATTTCGATCTGACGGTCGTTGAGCCCGAAGCGCGCATAAACCCGCGCGATCTGCGGCTCCGCCGCACGTTCGTTCGGCAGGAATATCCGCGTTGGGCAGCTTTCGATAATCGCGGGCGCGATCGCGGAGCTTTCGATATCGGCAAGGCTCTGCGTGGCGAAGATCACGCTCGCATTCTTCTTTCGCAGCGTCTTCAGCCACTCGCGCAGCTGCGCCGCGAACGCGGGTTGATCGAGAACGAGCCAGCCCTCGTCGATGATGATCAGCGTCGGCGAGCCGTCGAGGCGGCCTTCGATCCGGTGGAACAAATAGGACAGCACCGTCGCGGCCGACGCGGCACCGACGAGGCCTTCGGTTTCGAGCGCCAGCACCCGCGCTGAGCCCAGATGCTCGGCCTCGGCGTCGAGCAGGCGGCCCCAGGGACCGCCCACGAGATAGGGCGCGAGCGCAAGCTTCAGCTCCTGCGACTGGAGCAACACGGCGAGGCCGGTGAGCGTCCGCTCGGCGATGGGCGCGGTCGCGAGCGACGTCAACGCCGACCAGAGATGCTCCTTTGCCGCCGGGCCGACCGCGACGCCCTCGCCGGCCAGCAGCGCCGCGAGCCATTCGGCCGCCCAGGCGCGCTCGGCCGCCTCGTCGATCCGCGCCAGCGGCTGCAGCGCGACTGAGCCGTCGCTGGCCGCGGCATGGAGCGCGCCGCCGAGATCCTGCCAGTCGCCGCCCATGCCAAGCGCCGCGGCGCGGATCGAGCCGCCAAAATCGAAAGCGAAGATCTGGCCGCCCTCATAGCGGCGGAACTGCATCGCCATCAGCGCGAGCAGCACCGATTTTCCGGCGCCCGTGGGGCCCACGACGAGGCAATGTCCGACGTCGCCGACATGGAGCGAAAGACGGAACGGGGTCGAGCCTTCGGTCTTGCCGTAAAGCAAGGGGGCATCACCGAAATGCTCGTCCCGTTCCGCCCCCGCCCACACCGCCGAGAGGGGGACGAGATGGGCGAGATTGAGGGTCGAGACCGGGGGCTGGCGGACATTGGCATAGACATGGCCGGGCAGGCTCCCGAACCAGGCATCGAGCGCGTTCACGCCCTCGACCGCGCAGGTGAAGTCGCGGCTCTGGATGATCTTCTCGACCAGCCGGAGCTTTTCGGTCGCGAGGGCAGGATCGCGGTCCCACACGGTGATCGTCGCCGTGACATAGGCGATGCCCGCTTCGTCGGCGCCAAGCTCCTGCAGCGCCATGTCGGCGTCTGCGGCCTTGTTCGACGCGTCACTGTCCATCAGGACCGACGCCTCGTTGGTCATCACCTCTTTCAAGATCGCGGCGATCGACTTGCGCTTTGCGAACCACTGCCGCCTGATTTTCGTCAGCAGCCGGGTCGCGTCGGTCTTGTCGAGCATGATCGCGCGCGACGACCAGCGATAGCCGAAGGCCTGGCGGTTGAGTTCGTCGAGCAGGCCGGGGAAAGTGACGCTCGGGAAGCCGGTGATGGTGAGGGTGCGAAGGTGATGCTCGCCGAGCCGCGGCTCGAGCCCGCCGACGAGCGCCTCGTCGGCGAGAAGCGCGTCGAGATAGGCCGGCGTCTCGGGAACGCGGACGCGCTGGGCCTTGGTCGAGATGCAGCTATGGAGATAGGTCAGCGTCTCGCCGTCATTCAGCCATTCGGCCTCGGGCATGAAACCCTCGACGAGATGCAGGACGCGGCCGGTGCGATCGATGAAGCTCACGAGAAGCTCCTTCGGATCGACGCCCGACTTCGACCGGCCCTCATAGAGCCAGGCCTCGGCGCGCGCGGCCTCCTCGGCGGGCGGCATCCAGAGCAGGGTCAGATAATAGAAGCTCTCGAAATGCGCCCCTTCCTCGCGGAACTGTTCGCGGCGCTCGACATCGACGAGTTCGGACACCGGGTCGGGAAATTCCGAGACGGGATAGGAGATGGCGGGTACGCGCTGCGCCTCGACGAAGACCGCCCAGCCCGATCCCAGCCGCCGGAGCGTGCTGTTGAGCCGCGAAGTGACCGCGACGAGTTCGGCGGGCGTGGCGCTGTCGAGGTCGGGCCCGCGAAAACGCGCCGTGCGCTGGAAGGAGCCATCCTTGTTGAGCACCACGCCCTTAGCCACCAGGCAGACCCAGGGGAGAAAGTCGGCGAGGCGGGCGGATTTCGTGCGATATTCCGAAAGGTTCATCATGGGCGCATCCAGACAGGATATTTGAGGTGACGCCGGGCGACGTCGACGAACTGTGGGTCGCGGCGCGCGGCCCAGACCGAGAGAGCGTGGCCGACCGCCCAGAGGACGAGACCGACGATCCAGAGCCGGAGCCCCAGGCCCACGGCGCCGGCGAGCGTGCCGTTGACGATCGCGAGACTGCGCGGCGCGCCGGCGAGCAGAATGGGCTCGGCGAGCGCCCGGTGGACCGGCGCGAGGAAGCCCGGCACCTCCGCTTCGCGGCTCATCAGACGAGCGCTCCGCCGCCGAAGGAGAAAAAGGAGAGGAAGAAGCTCGAGGCGGCGAAGGCGATCGACAGGCCGAACACGATCTGCACCAGCCGGCGGAAACCGCCCGAGGTGTCGCCGAACGCCAGGCTGAGGCCGGTCACGATGATGATGATCACCGCGACGATCTTGGCGACCGGTCCCTCGATGCTCTCGAGGATCGACTGCAGCGGGGCTTCCCACGGCATCGACGACCCGCCGGCATGGGCAGGCATTGAAGCGGCAAGCGCAACGAAGAGCGCGGTGGAGCAGAGCATGGCGCGGCGTGCGCCATGCCGAAAGGCATGGATCATCGATTGTCTCCTTCAGAGTAAAGCAGCGGGGTCAGCCGATATTCGAGGGTCAGCCGGTCGAACCCGTCGACCCGCGTGAGTTCCGACAGACGCCGACCGGTGCCGTCGCGGACGAGCACGGCGACGAGGTTGATCGTCTCCGCGAGCAATGCCCGCGGCACGGTGACCACAGCTTCCTGGATCAGCTGCTCCATCCGGCGCAGCGCGCCGAGCGCGCTGCCGGCGTGGATCGTACCGAGCCCACCGGGGTGGCCCGTGCCCCAGGCCTTCAGCAGATCGAGCGCCTCGGCGCCGCGCACCTCGCCGATCGGTATCCGGTCGGGCCGCAGGCGCAGCGAGGAGCGAACGAGATCCGAGAGCGAGGCGACGCCGTCCTTTGTGCGCATCGCGACGAGGTTGGGCGCGGCGCACTGCAGCTCGCGCGTATCCTCGATCAGCACGATCCGGTCGTTGCTCGCCGCAACCTCCGCCAGCAGCGCGTTGGTGAGCGTCGTCTTGCCGGTGCCGGTGCCGCCCGCGACGAGAATATTGAGCCGGTCGCGAACGCCCGCCCGGAGGATCTCGGCCGCACCGGCGGACATGATGGCCGAGGCGACATAGTCGTCCAGCGTGAAGACCGCGACCGCCGGCTTGCGGATCGCAAAGGTCGGCGCGGCGACGACAGGCGGCAGCAGGCCTTCGAAGCGTTCTCCGCCGTCGGGCAGTTCCGCAGATACCCGCGGTGCAGCGCCATGGACCTCGGCGCCGACATGGTGCGCGACGAGGCGAATGATACGCTCGCCGTCGCCGGCGGTCAGCGTTTCGCCGCTGTCCGCGATCCCGTGCCCCAGCCGATCGACCCAGAGACGGCCATCGGGATTGAGCATGATTTCGATGACGTCGCGGTCCGCGAGCCAGCCCGCGATCGCGCCGCCCATCGCGGTGCGAAGCATGCGCGCGCTGCGATGACGTGCCTCCAGCCGAGCAGGTTCTGCGCCCATCGGGATCCCCATCTGATGAGGCCGGGCAACAGCACCCGGCGCGACGGGGACGAGTAAGAGACGCACGAACTGCGCAAATTCAACAGCGATCTGTGCCGATCGAAGGCTGGAGCAGAAAGACAGGCCGTAGCGTAGGCTCTGGAAGCGTAACGTCCGGCGAGCAACCGCAAAATTCGATCCGCACCTTGTGCGAAGCGCGATTTTGACAACAGTGTAATCATGACTGATTCGGGGTCGCAGCCGTCAGAAGACGAAATGCGGTGGGCGCGGCTCACGTCGAAGCAGCGCGCATGCCTGGATCTCCTGCTCGAGCATCAGACCTCAAAGCAGATTGCGCGGCGGCTCGACATTTCGAAGCAGGCCGTCGATCTCAGGCTCACGACGGCGCGCGACGTCCTCGGCGCGGCCAACAGGGCCGAAGCCGCAAACCGGTACGCGCGCCTCAAACAGACCTATGACCGTATGCCATGGGACGCGATCATAGTACCCCCAACGCCCGATCGCATGCCATCCGACTCTCCGGACGAAGGGCTGGCCGCGCTGGCATTGACCGACAGCAGATCGTTTGCGGTCGACCGGGGCGCGGCCAGCTCTCCGTCCAAGGGTCTCTGGAGGCGCGATCATTCCCGCTCGAGCAAGGTCTGGATCATGGCTGCGATGTTGGCCGTCCTGGCTCTGCTCATAGTGGCGGGAGTGACGATCGGCGAAACGCTGACGCGGCTGATCTCCGGCTGACACTTTCAACCTGTCCACCCCAAGGGCCGGAGCAAGTGCTTCCGGCATAGGAGAAGTCATGCCCAAGCAAATCACCGTCTCGGCCGCACGCCTCGTCCGCGACGTGCCCGCCGCCGAAACCAGGATCGACGATGCCCTTATCGCGGTGTCCTCGCTGATGACGAGCGTCGTCATCGCGCGGCGTGATACCGTCGGCGTTCCCGCGATCAAAGGCCAGGCCACGATCCGCCGTTTGATGAAGGCGCAGATGGCGCTGGTCGACGTCAGCGGCGATATCCTGCGCGTGCACGGCGAACTTGCCGACATCGGACGCGAGACCGCGGGCTATGATCTCCATGAATGTCCCTCTGTCGCGGGCAGCGCAGACGGTGCGAGGTCGGAAGCGGCCTGAACGATTGACCGGGGGCAGCGGCCGTGAAAGGCTCGGGGCATGCGCATCGCCTTGTTTCTGGCTTTCTTGGCCGTTGCTGTCGGCTATGCCGCCTGGAAAGGCGGCGGCCCGGAGCGGGTGATGGCCGCGATCGCGGCGGCGATGGTCGGCGCAGACCAGTCGCTTCACCTCTTCGTTCCGCCGAGCTTCGCCTCGCTGGACACGGGGCATCTCGCGATCGATTTGTTTGGCGCAGCCTCTACAGTCGCGCTCGCGCTCTTTGCGCATCGCTTCTGGCCCATGTGTATCGCCGTTCTGCATCTGGCCCCATTATTCGCCCATACGAGCCGGCTCCTCGATGCGACCCTTCACCCGGCGGCCTATCTCGCGATGCAGGTGGCGACGTCATGGCCGGTGCCGGCCATTCTCATCATCGCGACATGGCGACACCAGCGTCGGCTTGCGCGCGGCGAGAGCGAGCCGTGCTGGCAAATCTCGTCGCGGCGATCGAGCCCGACAACAGCGAGACACTAGCCGCGGCGCTGCTCGCAAGGCACCGGACGCTTGCGCGCCTCCTTGAGCAATCGCCCGAATCGCTGGCCCGGACCCTCGGACGGGACAGCCCCGTCGCCGCGATGATCGTCGCCGCGCGCGCTGCGGCGTCGGAAGCCATGCGCACCGGCGTCGCCGGACGCCGGATCGGCTCCGGCGATCGCCGGTTGATCCGCTATCTGCGGTCATCGATGGGCGCGCTCCGCGACGAAGTGCTGCGCGTCCTGTTCCTCGACGCCTCGCACCGCCTCATCGCGGACGAGCAATTGCAGCACGGAACGCTCGGTCAGCTTGCCATCTATCCGCGCACGATCTTCCGCCGCGCGATCGAACTCGACGCCGCCGCCGTCATCCTGGTCCACAATCATCCAAGCGGCGATCCGACGCCGAGCGCGTCCGATGTCGAGAGTACCGAGCGACTGGCCGCGATCGGGCACGCGCTCGATGTCGAGGTGCTCGAGCATATCGTCGTGACCTTGGGCGGCCATCGAACCATCCTTCCCGCCGGGACCGGCGCTCATGGCGCGGTAACCTCAAAGGTCTTGCTTCGCGAGGGATCGGGGGGATGGTGCAATGCCCCCGGCATCGCCGGCGCTCTTGCCAACGCGCAGAAAGCAGCGCGGCGGCGCATCCTCCGCCGCCAGCTGGTCGGCGCGACCGAATTATTCGGCGAACCGGCGTGGGATATGCTCATCGACCTGTTCATTCACGAGGCGCAAGCCAAGCCGGTATCGACCAGTTCGCTGTGCATTGCCTCCGGCCTCCCGATGAGCAGCGCGCTGAGGCTGCTGCAGCGCCTTTGCGACATGGCCCTGGTGACCCGCGAGGCGGACCGGCACGACGGCCGGCGTAACTTCATCCGGCTCGCGCCGGATCTCGGCCACCGGCTCATGGCCTATTTTGCCGGCGGCGACGAATGAGCTGCGACATCGCGCGACAACTCGTCGCTGAGCTTCGGGCCGAGCTCCATCCGGCGGCTGAGCGAATCGACGAAAGCCTCCCATCGCTTCTTGCCGGTGGCCTGTGCCGCGCGGAGCGCCGTATCGGGAAGCGGCGGCGTGTTGATGAGCCAGGAGCGTATGAACAATGCGAACGCCTCGTTCGACAGCTCGACATGCCATTCGAGCCGGTCGAGCTGGCGCGAAATCCGGTCGAGCCGCCGCGTCAAGACGGCTTCGATCCGTTCCTCATGATCGGGTGTCAGAAGGGACGCGAGCGCCGCTTCGACGATGTCGGTGCGCGTGATCCGGCGGCTGCTCGCCCGCTCGTCGAGCTGGCGTGCCAGAACCGCATCGATCCGGAATGTTCGTTTGACCGATGGCTTTCTCACAGCTCGATCCCGTCATCCGGGTCCTGCGCCGCCAGCCGGGCCCCGCGCCGCATCGCCCCGTCGATTGCTTTGCGCTCGCGGAGCGGATCGTCGTCGCGCTCCTCGATCGGGAATTCGAACTCGCTGGCACCGGTGCCCGGCGGCGGGGCGACATTCTCATGGTCGGGGATCGCGGGCTCCTGCCGGATGCCGCTGCTGGCCTCAGCATCGTCCGTTTCCTGCTGCGATATTTCGCCGCCATCATCCTGGCCTGCAGGCTCGGCAAAAGCGCCGGGTAAAATGTCCGGACGTGCCAGCGACGTCCAGTCGTCGGACCCAGCCTCGCGCTCTGCCTGCATCTCGGGCGGCGGCAGGATGCGCGCCTGGAACCGGGGATCGGTATAATATCGCGCCTTGCTCGCGCGGATCGGAGCAACCCCCGCTGCCATGACGATTTCCTGGTCCGGGGGCAGTTGCATCACCTCACCGGGGGTCAGCAGCGCCCGTGCGGTCTCGGTGCGTGAGACCATGAGGTGGCCCAACCATGGCGAGAGCCGGTGGCCGGCATAATTTTTCATCGCGCGCATTTCGGTCGCGGTCCCGAGCGCGTCGGAAATACGTTTCGCGGTGCGCTCGTCGTTCGTCGCGAAACTCACCCGGACGTGGCAATTGTCGAGGATGGCATTGTTTGGCCCATAGGCCTTCTCGATCTGGTTCAGCGACTGGGCGATGAGGAAGGCCTTGATCCCGTAGCCCGCCATGAAGGCGAGCGCGCTCTCGAAGAAATCGAGCCGCCCCAGCGCCGGAAATTCGTCGAGCATGAAGAGAAGGCGCTGCGGCCGCGCGGCAGGATTGAGCTCCTCGGTGAGCCGCCGCCCGATCTGGTTGAGGATGAGGCGGATGAGCGGCTTGGTCCGGCTGATGTCGCCGGGCGGGACGACGAGATAGAGCGAGGTCGGAGCCTCGCCGGTGACGAGATCGGCTATCCGCCAGTCCGACCGCCCCGTCACCGCGGCGATGACGGGGTCGCGGTAAAGGCCGAGGAAGGACATGGCGGTCGAGAGCACCCCCGACCGCTCGTTCGCCGACTTGTTGAGGAGGTCCTGCGCGGCGCGGGCGACGACCGGATGCACCCCTGCCTCTCCGAGATGGGCGGTCGTCTGCATGATCCGCAAGGTCGAGGCGATGCCGCGGCGGGGATCGGACAGAAAGGCCGCAACGCCGGCGAGCGACTTGTCCTCTTCGGCATAAAGGACATGGAGGATTGCCCCCACGAGCAGCGAATGGCTCGTCTTTTCCCAATGGTTACGCTTCTCGAGGCTGCCTTCGGGATCGACGAGCACGTCGGCGACATTTTGCGCGTCGCGCACCTCCCACTGCCCGCGCCGGATCTCGAGCAGCGGGTTGTACGCCGATGACGCGATGTTGGTCGGATCGAAGAGCAGCACGCGCCCGTGCTTCGCCCGAAAGCCTGCGGTAAGCTGCCAATTCTCGCCCTTGATATCGTGTATGATGCAGCTGCCGGGCCAGGTGAGAAGCGTCGGCACGACGAGACCGACGCCCTTGCCCGAACGCGTCGGCGCGAAGCAGAGGATATGTTCGGCGCCGTCGTGGCGAAGATAATGCCTGCCGAACCGCCCGAGGATCACCCCCGTCTCGCCGAGCATGCCGGCCCGCCGGATATCGCGGGCATCGGCCCAGCGCGCCGAGCCGTAGGTTTCAGCGCGCCGCCGCTCGCGGGCGCGCCACACCGACATGGCGATCGCGACAATGATCGAGACGAAGCCGCCCGAGGCTGCAATCATCGCGCCGCGGTAGAAGATCGGCGGCGCATAGGCGTCGTAAACGAACCACCACCAGAAGAAGGCGGGCGGCGGATAGACCGGATAGTCGCCGACCCGGAACCATGGCGCGCCGAGCGCCGGCTGAAAGCCGAGCGCGGCAGCGGTCCATTGCGTCGCCGCCCACACCGCGAGGATCACGATCGCGCCGACGGCGGCGATCTGGCCCCAGAGTATCTTGTCGTTCATGCGAGGCTCTCCCTTCTAGATGCCGAGGCCGCGGCCCAGCGCCCAGTCGACGCTGCCGCCGGGCGACATGGTGCCGGTGATGTGCTGGCCAAGGTGGCGGTCGAGCGCGGGGCGCCAGGGGACGAGTTGGAAGCCCAGCCCGTCATCGATCATCGCGAAGCGCCCCGACGCGAGGGTGACGCGTTCGCGGTAGATGCCGCTCACATGCTCGCCGGCAGCCGAGGGTTTCGCGGCAAGGCCGGTTCGGGCGGCGATCGCAGCAGTCGCGGCGTCGAGCTCACGCGAGGCGAGCCTGTCGATCAGGCCCGGCGACAGGGTCAGCCGATCGCCGACGCGTGATGCCAGTCCCTCGCGAACGAGATGCTGTGTCCGCTCGTTCATCGCCTGGCGGATTTCGAGACCGAAACCGCTCCCGCATGCGACGGGCTCGCGAGCGACAAGCTGGCGGTCGAGCCAGGTCGCGCCGGGCGCCGTGACCTGCGCGGCAAGCGGCAGGTCGGAGCGCGTGGCGAGCGACATATGCGCACGCCCCTTGCCATCCTCCCAGCTGCGCAATTCGACGATCGCGCCGGGAGCCGCGTCGCCGGTCATTTCGATATCGTTGAAACGGAAATGGTGGGTGCGCCCGTCGGCACCATTGACGATCGCATAGGCGCTGCCGGCGAGCTCGTCATGGAGACCGCGCTCGACCAGTCGGCCGATGATCGGACCTCCCGGGGCTCCTTCGTGCAGCGCGAGCGTGCCGGGATCGAACCGCCCCCCGTCGCGCGTGAGCGCCCGGTGCATCGTCTTGATGATATCGCCGCGTACCGCGACTTCGCGCAGCGCCTGTTCGGCGCCCGCATCCATGACCCAGAGGCCGGCGCCCTTTCGCTCGGCAAGTCCCATCTGTTCGAGCTTCGCGGCGCGGCCCACCAGCAAACCGTGCATGCGCCGGTCGTCGCCGGCGGCGGGGCGCAGATCGATCGTCCCGCCCATTCCGTCGGCCATCCGTTGGAGCCGGGCGTCGAGGCTCGTCCAGCGTTCGGCAACGACCTCGCGCGCAAGCGCATTTTGCAAGTCGAGCTCGCTGCGGGGACCGAGCTCGAGCGTCGCGAGGGTCTCGGCGCGCCCGCGGATGCCGGCCGAGATATAACCGCGGTCGACGACGAGGTCGGAGCCATCGTCGGCGACCCCGCGCACGAGAATATGGACGTGTGGATTGTCGGTGTTCCAATGGTCGACCGCCACCCAGTCGAGCCGCGTTTCCAGATCCCTCTGCATGTCGGTGAGAAGATCGCGGGTGAAGGCGCGAAGGTCGGCGAGATCGGCCGCATCCTCGGGGCTGACGATCAGCCGGAAATGGTGCCGGTCATCCTCACAGCGCTCGGCGAACGCGTCGCGATCGGCTGCGTCGCCATCGGTATCGAACATGCTCGCGTCGCGTCCGTCGCGGGTCACGCCCTCGCGCTCCAGATAGGAAATATGGCGCGCGAGCGGCGCCGCCCGGAAACGCGCGCCGCGATGGCGGACCACGCGTGTTATCACGGTGACGCGCCGACTGCCCGGCTGGCTGCGCATCGCCGCGAGCGCGCGCCGGCCCCGCCCCCGCGTTCCGGTCCCGCCGCCGCGTGTCCGCCCGGACCGCGAGCGGGTGTAGCCCGAGCGAGCGGCAGCCCTGCGGACCTGGGCTGCGAGACGCTTACCCCTGCGCGCGGACCCCGAGCCGCGATCGCGGCTCCGTCCCGGCCTGATCCGGAAATCGCCGTCGTCACGCCGCATGGAGGGGGCTGCCATACGAAAAATGCGCGCACGGGGCCGGCTCCACCTGATCCGTATGGCTAATTTCGGCCGTGCCATACGCGCAAAGCCGCAGAAAACCGACCATCCCGGGCCCGCAGCTGGCACGGCTTTTATCTTGCGATCCCCAATTCCCCTTCCACCAAGACCTTGCCGCTCCCCGACAGCAACCTCCAGGAACGCTGACCCACCGGCGGGCCATCAGCGCTCACCCCGGGTGGAGAGGGAAATGAACAGCGACGCAGCGGGCGCGGAAGACGGCGCTGCGCCTTCGGGTCCGGATGCCGGACGCGCATTCTCTGGATCGCCGCGGCCCCCGGCGAAGAGCGCCGCGCCGCGCCAGCCGGGCGACGGCCTGGGCAGCAAGTCGACAGCGCCGACGGCAGAAACAGTGCCGACGCCATGCAGTTCGGGGGCGATCTTCGCGACATAGGCGATGGTTTCGGCGGGTAGGCCGCGGCGGCCCGATGCATAGGCATCGGCGCGCCCCGGCCCCGCATTATAGGCGGCGAGCATCAGCGCGATGTCGCCATAGCGGTCCCACATCGCGCGCAGATAGGCTGCACCGGCCAAGATGTTGGCGCGGGGATCGAACGGGTCCGGACCCAGCCGATGCCGCGCCGTCAGCGACGCCCAGGTGCCGGGCATGATCTGCATCAGCCCCATTGCTCCGGCGTGCGACACGGCGCCTGGCCTGCCTCGACTTTCGGCGTGCATCACGCGCCATATCCAACGTTCGGGAATAGCGAAACGCCGCGCCGCTTCGGCAACCGGCGCGGCATAGGGATGTCCGCCCGGCTGCACCGCGGCGACAGCCGGCGTGCAGACCGGCGGCAGGACGAAGCCCATGAGCAACGCGCCGAATGGCGCGGCGACGCGCAGCGCCAGACGCCGGACGATATGCAGCCACCGCGCCATCGATCAGTTTCCGCCCTGCGCTTCGGGACGCGACCAGAGGATCGAATATTCGTCCAAGTCGTCGCCCAGGCGAACCAGGTTCGCCCGCAGCGGCGCAGCAAGGCTCGGGTCGTCGATCTGCAGGGCGATGTAGAGACCGCGCGGGCCCGAACGATCCCAGCCGGCGCCGATTTCCGCGCCGTGCGCGGGATCGCCGATCAGCAGTCGCCACGCGGGTGCATTCTCCTTTTCAGAATAGGCCGCACTGGAAAGCGTGATCTCCGCGTCGAACGCAAGCGTCCTGATCGAGCCCGAGAAGCCGCCGGTGTCATTGCGGCGCATTGTTCCGATAATCATTCTATATCTCCTTCTTGCTGGAAGATGCTGCAGAGCCGTCGTCGGCGGCGCGCCAGCGAAGCGGCGCCGAAGCGTTCGAGCGGGTGAGAAGCGGATGCGCGGTGCCGATCAGGCCAGTGGCTGGCAGCGACCCGAAATAGCGGCCGTCGAGGCTGTCCGGCGCCGCATTGAGCAGGAAGATCTCGCCGCGCCCGACGGTCCGGCAACCGGTCCAGTCGGGCAGCGGCCGGTTCGCCCGGTCGCGCGCCAGCGCGCGGGCGGCGCCTGCTCCGTCGATCGTTACGAAGGCGCCCGACCGGCAGACGAGCGCGCCGGGAAGCGCGGCAACGCGCTTCAAAAGCGGCAGGCCGCGCGGCAGATATCCGCGCGCGGCGAGGAAGCTGGCGAGCGCCGGCGGCGGCTCGATGGCGACCAGGTCGCCGAGCCGCGGCGGCGCATCCGCGTCGATCCGGTAGAGACCGGTCGGCGCGCTGGCGCTCGCATTCCAGATGAGGCGCGGCGCGGGCTCTGCCCAGGCGACAGCGACGAAGAGCGCACCGAACATCGTCGCTGTCGCCAGCGTGCAGCAAAGCATCCGGCGGTTCATGATTCGACCGCCCGGCGGCGCAGCCACGCCGTGTGGCGTTCGGTCGAATAGGGCCGGAACGGCAAGCCGGCTGCAATCCGGCTGCCAATGTGGCGCCAGTGATCGGGCGCTGCATCGCAGGCTTCGATACCGGCGGCTTCGATCCCATCGATCGCCTCGAGCGCCTTCTGTACCTTTGGCCAGCCATCGATCCGCGCGAGAATTTCGGCGCCGGGACGGACGAACGGCAGCGTCGAATGCGGCTCGCCGGGCGCGACCGCCATGGCGATCGCGATGTTCGAAT
>CBJKNR010000043.1:0-14573 GCA_966417555.1 uncultured Sphingopyxis sp. | reverse complement strand
GCCGGTCCTGGCTTTGGGCTTCGGGTTGCCGACCTGGTCGGTCGGCTTGCTCGTCGCCGTGCGCCCGCGCCGCTCGCCGCGCCGAGCCTTGCGGATCTGCTTGCTATGGGCCTTGGCGGCCGCTTTCTCGGCCACCTTTTTCGGCGGCCCCTTGGCGGCATCGTCGATCCCGACCTCGCCGAGAAGCAGGTCGAAGCCGAGCGCGTCGAGGCTCGCGGCGAAATGCTCGGGCACTTCGGCATGCACGTCGATCGCGCCGCCGTCGGGATGGTCGATGCGCAGCCGGCGGCTGTGGAGGTGCAATTTGCGGCTGATCGTGCCGGTCAGAAAGGCGCCCTTGCCGCCATATTTGCCGTCGCCGACGATCGGATGGCCGATCGCTGCCATATGGACGCGCAGCTGGTGCGTGCGGCCGGTGAGCGGCTGCAGCTCGACCCACGCGGCGCTGTTCCCTGCGCGTTCGATCACGCGGTAGCGCGTCTTCGAGGCAAGGCCGCTGTCGTGGACGTGCATCTTCTCGCCGCCCGATCCGGGCTGCTTGGCGAGCGGCAGGTCGATCTCGCCCTGCGCGATGTCGGGGACGCCGACGACGATCGCCCAATAGGTCTTCTTCGCGCTCCGGTTCGAGAAGCTCTTCGCGAAATAGGCTGCGGCGCGTGGGCTTCGCGCGATCAGCAGCGCCCCTGACGTATCCTTGTCGAGCCGGTGGACGAGCTTCGGCCGCACCGGCGCGTCATATTTGAGCGCGTCGAGCAGGCCGTCGACATGCTGCTCGGTCTTCGTGCCGCCCTGCGTCGCTAGGCCGGGCAGCTTGTTGATCACAAGCGCGCTCGCATCGCGGTGGATCAGCATCGACGTGGCGAGTTCGACGTCGGCTTCGGTCAGTGGGCGACCTTTACGCGCAGGCCGGGCTTCGGCCTCGACCGGCGGCGTCGGCATCACCAGCTTCTGCCCCGTTTCGATGCGGTCCGAGACATCGGCCTTTTTGCCGTCGAGCGTCAGCTGTCCCGATCGCGCCCAGCGCGCGAGCAAGGCGTGCGGCGTCCCCGGCCGGTGGCGCTTGAACCAGCGGTCGAGCCGGATGCCGTCATCCTCTGCGGCGACCGTCGCGCCGTCGAGCCTGGACTGTGCCTCGGTCATGCCGGCACCTGCCGCATGACAAACAGGCCAAGGCCGCAGGCGAAGATCGCGCCGAGCACCGATGCGAGGACATAGGCGAGCGCTTGCGCGGTTTGCCCGCGTTCGAAAAGCATCCAGAATTCCATGCTGAAGGAGGAGAAGGTGGTGAAGCCGCCGAGGATGCCGACGCCGATGAAGAGGCGCGCGGTCTCGCCGCCGTCGCTGCCTCGCGCGAGCGCCCCGACGAGCAGACCCATGAGAAAGCTGCCCGCAATATTGATCGACAGCGTCCACCAAGGAAAGCCCGGACCGAGCCGCGCGAGCATCACCTGCCCCGCCAGATGGCGGGCGCCGGCGCCGATCGCACCGCCGATCATCACGGGAAACAGGCTGTTCATGCCGCCCGCCCTAGCCGGAAACTGCGGCGAGGCATAGCGGCTGCGTTGTCGTGGGCCCGATCCTAGGCGTCAGGCCGCGCCAGTGCGTTCGCGGGACGTTCATGCGTCGCACGCCAATCGGCGGGCCGGACGAAATCGCCCTGCCAGATTCCGCGCCGTTTCGCCTGCGCCTCGGCCTCTTCGACCATATAGGCGTCGCTCGTCGCGATCGCACCGCCGAGCCGGGCCATCTCGGCGCCGAGGTCGATGCCATCAGGATAGGGGCGGGTGCGGCAGGCGGCGAGGGTGCGGTCGTAATGATCCTTCGCTGCGACTTCGCAATAGAGCGGTCCGCGGCCCGCGAGCCTTTCGAGCATCGCGCGTGCCTCGCGGCCGCAAGCCCAGCGGCCCGCATCGGCGCGTCCGCAGTCCTGCCGATATTCGGCCGCGTCGATACCGGTCAGGCGGATGGTCAGCGCGCCGTCGTCGTGCCGCACGGTGAGGCTGTCGCCATCGATGACGTGGACGAGCGGCACTGTCGTGACAGGTGTCGGCAACCACACCCATGCCGCCAAGACGAAGCCCGCGAGCAGCAGCAAGGCGGCAAGCGAACGCAAGCGCCGCCGCCAGCGTAGCGGGGTGAGGGAAGACTCGCCGCGGGCCATTGCCCCGGACTGTCCCGCCGCCGCCGGCTTGGCAAGTCTCAATAAAATATTGACGGCGAGAACAAACCATGTCCAAAATGGACCATTCCGTTCCGGCCGACATGCTGCCGACTCATGCAAGTCACGCGCTTGGGTCCGGATTGGCGGCAAACAGGAACGAACAAAAGGTGAATATCGCCGGAATGACGACATAGTTACGCCAAGGTGGAGCGATGGGAATGGGGACGGCAGCATGATGGACCAAAAGACGCAAATCGACTTCGACACGTTGGCGCTTCCGGAACGCGGTTTTCTGGCGGGCGAGGTCTGGGCAGGCGCCCAGACCGATAATTCGGTCCGCCAAGGTGTCGCGTCTCCCTTGCTCTTCGTCGGGACCTGCATGGACTTGCCCGACACGGCTATTCTCGCCGACATTCGCGTGGCCGGAACCCTCCCGGCGTCGCTGGCGGCCGACTATATCCGGCGGACGGAAACGCTCGATATTGTCTGGCTGGCGGCAGCGGACGCGGTGGAGAGCGAGATGCTGGCCAATATTTGTGCCGCGGCAGACGAACAGGCATGCAACCTGATTTGCGAAACTTCGCTATCGGGGCTCGACCATATTGTCGCGGCCATCCCCGCATCGCTTGGGGTGCAACTGCTCGTCGATGCCGATCCGGCTGACAAGCTGATCGCGCTCGCGGCGGCGCGGCGCACGCGGCATGCAGTGATCCACGATATTGCACGCGACGATGCAATGGAACGGATCGACCGGCTGCAGGAGGAGGTTGCGCGTATTTCGCGGCTGCTGGGCGACCTTGCGGGGCAGCGCGGCGGCCTTCACGGCACGCCGACCGGTTTCGCGTCCCGGGATGCCGATGCGGTCAGCCATCCGGAACAGGTGCGTGCGCCATCGCGCGATTATGCCGCGATGCCACGCAGCTTCGTTCCCGAGGAGCGCATGCTCGACCGGCAACGCGCCAAGCAGATACGGCGGATGCTGCGCCAGCGGCGAATGCGTGAGCAATATTTTCCTGCCGATCTGTTCGCCGATCCGGCGTGGGACATGTTGCTCGACCTCTATGCCGCGCGGCTCGAGCGCCAGCCGGTCTCCGTGTCGAGCCTGTGTATCGCTGCCGCCGTTCCCGCAACCACGGCCTTGCGCTGGATCAAAACGATGACCGATGCGGGCCTTTTCGTGCGGGAGGCCGACCCGCATGACGGTCGCCGCATCTTCATCGCGCTGGCCGAAGGTGCATGCGATGCGCTCGCGCGTTATTTTGAAGCGCTCGACGAATAAGCCCGGGTCGGCCAAAGCTCGAAGAGGTGATTTCCCTTCCGCGCGGCGCACATTATGTAAGCGCCGCACAAAGGGAGTTTCCGCAAAATGCCGATCATGGCCGCCCGCGTTTATCATGATGGCAAGGTCGTTCGCGATCTTGGTCCGGACGAGGCGATTCCCGAGGATTGCGATCCCGGCGATTTCTTCTGGCTCGGCCTCTACGAACCGACGCCGGGCGAACTGGCCGGTATCGCCAAGCGTTTCGGTCTCCACCCGCTCGCGGTCGAGGATGCGCTGAAAGCGAACCAGTTGCCCAAGGTCGAAGCCTATGGTGACCAGCTATTCCTTATCACGCGCACCGCCAATCTCGACGGCGATACGATCGAGCCGGGCGAGACGGCCTTTTTTCTCGGTCCGCATTTCTTCGTAAGCGTCCGCCACGGATCGGCGCGTACGCATACCGATGTCCGTGCGCGGCTCGAAAGCCTGCCCGCGAAGCTCGCGCACGGTCCCGACTATGTCCTCTATGCGGTCCTCGATTTCATCGTCGACGGCTATTTCCCGGTCATCGACGCGATCGAGGACAGGATGCTGGGGGTCGAGGACAGTGTGATGGATACGCCGCTCGATGCCGCAGAAATCAGGCATCTTTACAAGCAGCGGCACGAGATCATCCGCTTCCAGCGACTCGTCGGAATGATGAAGGAGGTTGCGGGGCGTCTCGCGACCGACGACGATCTGCCGAATATCGACCTCGTCGTGCGCCCCTTTTATCGCGACATATGGGACCATGTTCAGCGCGCCGAATATCGCCTCACCGGACTGCGCGATATTGCGGCTTCGGTGATCGAGACCAATGGTATGCTCGAGCAGCAGCGTCAGGGCGTGATCACGCGGCAGCTTGCGGCATGGGCTGCGATCCTTGCAGTGCCGACCGCGATCGCCGGCATTTACGGGATGAATTTCGAGTTCATGCCCGAACTCGACTGGGCCTTGGGCTATCCCTTCGCGCTGGCGCTGATCTTCGGCGGTTCGGGGCTTGTCTTCTGGCGCTTCAAGCACATCGGCTGGCTCTGACCTTCGCGACGCATCGCTTGCCAGCGGCGGCGGCTTGTGGCAGGGGCGCGCTTCCCTTTTCGGGGGCGCTTAGCTCAGTTGGTAGAGCATCTCGTTTACACCGAGAGGGTCGGCGGTTCGAGCCCGTCAGCGCCCACCACGAACCTTTCTTTCGATCGCGCGTTGGCGTTAGTGGCCGTTCATCGCACGAAAGGACATTCCATGCCGACCAAACTGGAAGGATCCTGCCGGTGCGGCGCGGTTCGCTTTTCGGTGATGAGTCATACGCCGGTTCCCTATCAACTCTGCTATTGTTCGATTTGCCGCAAGCAGCAGGGTGGCGGGGGCTATGCCATCAACCTCGGTGCCGACGCGAAGAGTCTGAAGATCGACAGCGAGGGACATCTGGGCCTTTATCGCGCGCGGATCGAGGATGACGAGCATGAGACATGCGAGATGTCGAGCGGTGAGCGCCGCTTCTGCCGCGAATGCGGGTCGGCGCTATGGCTTTACGATCCGAACTGGCCCGACCTCGTTCATCCTTTCGCGAGCGCAATCGATTCGGATTTGCCGGTGCCGCCGTCGCGGGTTCATCTGATGCTCAAATATAGGGCAGGTTGGGTGGTACCGGACATCGGGCCCGACGATGCGGTGTTCGATCTGTACCCCGAAAAATCGATCGAGGATTGGCACAAGGATGAAGGCGTCTGGGTCGCTTGATATCACTCCCGATGGGATTAAGGGACGATCGTTCGGAAGGGTCGTCCCAATGAAACATCTGTTCAACCCACTTGCCACTGCCTTGTTCGTCTTCTCTTCGCCCGCAATCGCCGCGCCAAAACCGGCGGACGTCATCATCCGCCATGTGACGGTAGTCGATGTCGAGGCGGCGAAGACGGTTGCCGCACAGGCAGTGGTGCTGAAGGGCGACGGCATCGTCGCGGTCGGCGCCGATGCCGTGATCGCCAGGGACTGGCGCGCCGGCCGCACGGTGGAGGGTAAGGGCCGCTATCTCATCCCCGGGTTGTGGGACATGCATGTCCATTTCGGCGGCGGCCCCGAACTGATCGAAGAGAATGAGGCGCTGCTGCCGCTCTATGTCGCGAATGGCATAACGACGATCCGTGACTGTTCGGGCGATCTGCCCGATCAGGTGCTGGCATGGCGCGGCGAGATCGCGAAGGGCAGCCTCTTCGGCCCGCGCCTGCTGACCTCGGGCGCAAAGATCGAAGGGATCGCGCCGGTGTGGAAGGGCACGATCGAGGTTGGCAGCGAGGCCGATGTCGACGCGGCGCTCAACCGGCTCAGGACGCGCGACAAGGTCGATTTCGTCAAGATCACCGACAGCACACTGAAACCCGAATTATTCCTGTATGCGCTGGGGCGAGCGAAGGCTCTCGGGCTGAAAACCTCGGGCCATATCCCGATGGCGCTGACCACCGAACAGGCGGTCGACGCCGGGCTCAGTTCGATCGAGCATCTCGACTATGCCTATAACGCCGGCGCGAAGGACGAGGCGGCGATCGCCGCCGATTTCGCCGCGAAGCGCATCGACCGTGCCGAGGCCAACCGCCGGCTCGACGCCGGGTTCGACCGGGACACCGCGATGGCCGCGTACCGCCGCTTCGCCGCCAAGGGCGTCGCCGTGACGCCGACGCTCAACGGCAGCCGCATCATCGCCTGGCTCGACCGCGACGATCATTCGAAAGATGAAGGTCTCGCCTATATCGGGCCGAAGCTGCGCAAGACCTATGAGTGGCGTATCGAGCGCGCGGCCAAGGCCGACGCGGCCGCCATTGCGGCGCGGCACAAGCAGATCGAGGATGTCGCGACGATCCTTCCGATGCTGGCCGAAGCGGGCGTGCCGATCATCGCCGGCACCGACGCGGGTTTCCTCAACAGCTTCAACTATCCGGGCTTTGGCCTGCACGACGAGATAGCGCTATTCATAGAGAAGGGGCTGACCCCGGCACAGGCGCTTGCCTCGGCAACGCGCGCGGGACCGGCGTGGTTCGGGCAGCTCGATCGCTATGGTGCCATCAAACCGGGCATGGCGGCCGACCTGGTGTTGCTGGCGAAGAATCCCCTTCAGGATATCGCCGCGACGCGCGCGATTGACGCAGTGGTGA
The DNA here is from genome assembly GCA_966417555.1 of uncultured Sphingopyxis sp. Lineage (GTDB taxonomy): Bacteria > Pseudomonadota > Alphaproteobacteria > Sphingomonadales > Sphingomonadaceae > Sphingopyxis. The sequence goes on along the minus strand of CBJKNR010000043.1, from coordinate 7,966 downwards.
TGCGAGGGACGGTTCAGGACCGTGCGGCGCTCGACAAAATGCTCGCCGATGCGCGCGCGAAGGTGGCGGCGTGGAATGCGGAAGCCGCGGCGCGCTAACCGGCGCACCCGGCCTGGCGTGCGCGCCAGACGCTCCACAGGGTGAAAATCCCCATGCCGCCCCAGATGATGTTGAGCACGGCGGACGGCAGCGCGCCGTTGTAGCCTGAATTGATGATGAAGCCGCCCGCGCCGATCACATTCATCCATTGATAGAGATAGCTGCGTCCTTCGAGCCTGCCGAGCGACAGCAGGATATAGGCGGCAAGGATGATCGCGGCCGCGGTCCAGCCAATGATCTCGATCATGATTTCGAGCGCGTCCATCGGGACCTCCCTTCTCGCGAAAGCGGAAAAGCCGCGTCTAGCGCAGCGTCCGTTCGATTGCTTCGACGGCATCCTTCGATTCGGCAAGGCCCATCCCGGTGAGCTCGCGCATGCGCTTGATCGCCTGAATCTTGTCTCCGCGGCGGATCAGGGCGAGGATCTTCTCGTCGCCATGGACTTCGGTGTGGACCTGTACCGACACCGGCGCCGTGTCGATCCGGATACCGCGCGGCGGGGAGGGCGCGCGCGGCGGCGGACCCGTGAGGTCGCGCGCGCCGCCGCTACCCTTTCGCAGCGCCAGCACGAGGCCGGCGCCGCAGAGGAAGCCGAGGGCGAAGAGAAGAAATCCGCTCATCGCCCTCGCTTAGCATCAAGCCGCGAGCTTGCGCAGCACGTAATGCAGGATACCGCCGTTCATATAATATTCGACCTCGTTCGCGGTATCGATGCGGCAGAGCGTGTCGAAGCCGAAGGTCGAGCCGTCGGCGCGCGTGACGTTCACGGTGACCGTCTGGCGCGGTTTCAGGTCCGCGACGCCGGTGATGGTGAACTGGTCGTCGCCGGTCAGCCCCAGCGTCTCGCGGCTCTGGCCGTCGAGGAACTGCAGCGGCAGCACGCCCATGCCGACGAGGTTCGAACGGTGGATACGCTCGAAGCTTTCGACGATCACGGCGCGGACGCCGAGCAGATTGGTGCCCTTCGCCGCCCAGTCGCGCGACGAGCCGGTGCCATATTCCTTGCCGGCGATGACCACCAAGGGCGTGCCGTCGGCCTTGTGACGCATCGCGGCGTCGTAGATCGGCATGACTTCCGCGCCATAGCGCGACATGCCGCCCTCGATGCCGGGGACCATTTCGTTCTTGATGCGGATGTTGGCGAAGGTACCGCGCATCATGACGTCGTGGTGGCCGCGGCGAGCGCCGTAGCTGTTGAAGTCGGCCTTGCTAACCTGATGTTCCATAAGCCATTTTCCGGCCGGCGAGTCCGCCTTGATCGAGCCGGCGGGGCTGATGTGGTCGGTGGTTATGCTGTCGCCGAGGATCGCGAGCGGCTTGGCGTTCACGATGTCCGACACCGGGGCGGGGGTCATCGTCATGCCCTCGAAATAGGGCGGGTTCGCGACATAGGTCGAGCCCGCGCGCCACTGATAGGTGTCGCTGCCCTCGACCTCGATCTTCTGCCAATGCTCGTCGCCCTTGTAGACGTGAGCATAACGTGCCTCGAACATGTCGCGGCTCACCGCGCCCGCGACGACCGACGCCACTTCCTCGTTGGTCGGCCAGATGTCCTTGAGGAACACGTCCTTGCCGTCCTCGCTCTGCCCGATCGGGGTGGTGGTGAAATCCTCGATCACCGTGCCCTTCAGCGCATAGGCGACGACGAGCGGCGGGGAAGCCAAGAAGTTCGCGCGCACGTCGGGCGACACGCGGCCCTCGAAGTTGCGGTTGCCCGAGATCACCGCCGCGGCGACGAGGCCATTCTCGTTGATCGCCTTCGAGATCGGCTCGGCGAGCGGACCCGAATTGCCGATGCAGGTCGTGCAGCCGTAACCGACGAGGTTGAAGCCGATATTGTCGAGATGCTTCTGCAGCCCGGCCTTTTCCAGATAGTCGGTGACGACCTGCGACCCCGGGGCGAGCGAGGTCTTGACCCACGGCTTGGGCTTCAGCCCGAACGCGTCGGCCTTTTTCGCGACGAGCCCCGCGGCGACGAGCACGCCGGGGTTCGAGGTGTTGGTGCAGCTCGTGATCGCGGCGATTGTGACGTCGCCGTCGCCGATGTCGAAATCCTTGCCCTCGACCGGCACGCGCGTCTGCGCCTTGTTATAGACCTTCGCCATATCGGCGTTGAACACATCGTCGACTTGCGGAAGCGAGACGCGGTCCTGCGGACGCTTCGGCCCCGCGAGCGACGGCACGACGCTGGAAAGGTCGAGTTCGAGCGTGTCGGTGAACACCGGGTCCGCGGCGCCCTCGACGATCCAGAGGCCCTGCGCCTTGGCATAGGCTTCGACCAGCGCGATATTCTCTTCCGAGCGGCCGGTCAGGCGCATATAATCGAGCGTCTTGTCGTCGACCCCGAAGAAGCCGCAGGTCGCGCCATATTCGGGCGCCATATTGGCGAGCGTCGCGCGGTCGGCAAGCGACAGCGAGGCGAGGCCGGGGCCGAAATATTCGACGAAGCGGCCGACGACGCCGCGCTCGCGCAGCATCTGCGTCGCGGTGAGCACGAGGTCGGTCGCGGTGACGCCTTCGTTCAATTTGCCGGTGAATTTGAAGCCGACGACTTCGGGGATGAGCATCGACACGGGCTGGCCGAGCATCGCGGCCTCGGCCTCGATTCCGCCGACGCCCCAGCCGAGCACGCCCAAACCGTTGATCATCGTCGTGTGGCTGTCGGTGCCGACGCAGGTGTCGGGATAGGCGACGGTTTCACCCGACGCATCGACGCTCGACCACACTGCCTGCGCGATATGCTCGAGATTGACCTGGTGGCAGATGCCGGTGCCCGGGGGCACCGCCTTGAAATTGTCGAGGCTCTTCGACCCCCATTTCAGGAAGTCGTAGCGTTCGCCGTTGCGATAATATTCGATCTCGACATTCTGTTCGAACGCCTTGGGGTGGCCGAATTCGTCGACCATCACCGAGTGGTCGATGACGAGGTGGACGGGGACGAGCGGGTTGATCTTGGTCGTGTCGCCGCCGAGCGTCGCGATCGCATCGCGCATTGCCGCGAGGTCGACGACGCACGGAACGCCGGTGAAATCCTGCAGCAGCACGCGCGCGGGGCGATACTGGATCTCGCGGTTCGAATGCGGGTCCTTCTGCCAGTCGACGATAGCCTGTACATCTGCAGTCGACACGGTGAAACCGCCATCCTCGAAGCGCAGCAGGTTTTCGAGCAGCACCTTCATCGAGAAGGGCAGGCGCGACACGTCGCCGAGCTGTGCCGCGGCCTTGTCGAGCGAATAGTAGGCATATTTTTTATCGCCGACGCTCAGCGTCGAGCGGGTGCCCAGCGTGTCGTTGCCCGTGGTGGTCATAGGATTGCAGTCCCCATGTTGGCGCGGCGGGGAATGACGGCCGAGGCCCGTTCGGGAGAGCGGGGCCACGCGGAGTCGCACGCGCAGGTTTATGTCCGCGCCGCCTTACGCCGGGGGGTGGGAAATGCAAGGGGGTGGGGGGTAGGAGCTTTGTCCCGGATCATTTCTGCAGCAGCCGCACATCGCCGATAAAGCTTTCGAGCGTCTGGAGATGCGGTTGCACCGATTTGGGAAATTTGTCCGTCAAGCCGGCGGGCACAACGAGTTGCACCCCGGCGCCTGTCATTTCCCGAAACTGGCTTTCCGACACACCCTCTTGCAAGGTGAGGAGGTGCTTCGCCGGAATCCTGTCCGCTTCGTTGAGTATCTGTCTCCATCGATCGCGGCAGGTCGTTTTGACTGCGAGCATCCTCAATCGTTCGCCTGGAAAGGCCGGGTCACGATAGGCCTCGGCTGAAGGAAACAGAAAGTCGGGGCGCTTCCCTGGTTCCGACTCGGGCTGATGGGCAAAGTCCGTCCCTTCGAGCAGCCGTTCCTCGATAAAAATCTCGCGCGCATGCAGTTCAAGCGAGCGCCCAGATCTTGCCTTGCGGCGTTGCAGGATGGTCTGTGCTCGGGATACAAAGCTGTCGACATTCCGGAAGCCGGCTATGATGAGCGGAAGCTCGATCGCTTCTTCGACGCTCAGGAAGATTTCATACTCACACTCCCGGCGACGAAGTAGCCTGCGATCCGGATCGAGAGTGCTATCTGAACGGAGTTCGACAGCCTTGCGGATGATCTCGCGGCTGCTCGGAAACCTGGTCAGCCAGGAGGGCGGAATCTCGTGGCTTTGGAGCCAGCAACTGGCCCGAACCGGAGTCTCATTGAACAGATGCCCTTGCCGGGGCGGCCATGTCATCCATCTTCCGGGTTCCACAGGCCCCACACGATCCTCGACTATTTCTTCCTCGGTTTCGTGCCGGCACACCCAAGCATGGCAAATGGCCTGCCCGGACGAAGAGGGCGCCTTGAACGCGAATATGGTCAGCGCGCCTGTGCTTTCGGGATCCAGCAGCGCCGATGCGCCGCCGCCAAAACCGGTCAATCTGGTTTCGTTTCGGCCGCCCTTGGTATTTCCGTGGAACCTGTTGTTGTACCAGATTGCCCGAACGCGCCGGTGATCCGCATGAGAGTCCAGGTACAAATCGAAATGGACATCCGGGTTCTTTATTTCCTGGCGCGCAAGGGATGGGAAAAGACCGAAAAGAACTTCACGGGGGAAATAGGGCCCCGCCTGGTGGCTTCCGTTTGCCAGCGTGTCGTTTCCTGAAAGGCGCTTGACATACCAGGTGAAATCATCGCCGCTATGTTCATCCAGCCATTCGACGATGTCACCGATCGGCATTCGCTGCTCCCCGGATATTCATGTTGCCTTGCCCCTCCCGCAGCCAATGATCGATAAGATCGGCGACCATCCTGATCCCCAGCTTCTCTTTACCCTTGAGTGCGCATTCCCAGACATTGAGTATGCGCCATCCTGCCGATTCCAGTATTGCCGTAACTTCCCTGTCGCGTTCCATATTTCGTTCAAGCTTCGCTTTCCAGAAATCGCGTCTGGTGGAAGGCAGTCTGAATAGCGAGCAATCATGTCCGTGCCAGAAGCAACCATGCACGAAAATCACGGCCTTCCATTTTGGCAAAACAATATCGGGCTTTCCCGGAAGATCGCGGGAGTGAAGCCGGAAACGAAAGCCGAGGGCATGAAGGGCCCGACGAACGGCGAGTTCCGGCCTGGTGTTTCCCGCCTTTATTCCCGCCATCATCCGGCTTCGGGTCGCGGGATCAACTATGTCACCCGGCAAGCGCGATTTCTTCCCTGTCCGCCTGGCATTCGGCCTGGTCATCCAGAGCGACAAGCCAAGGCTTCATGTGCGCCGCCACCGCTTCAACGACCGGAACAACGACCGCGTTTCCAAACTGTCGATAGGCTTGGGTATCCGAAACCGGGATGATGAAGTCCTGACCATTCGGCTTGTCAAAGCCCATCAGCCTCGAACATTCGCGGGGCGTCAACCGGCGCGGGTTTCGGCCGTCCTGTTTCACAAGAATTTCCGACCCGTCCTTATGGTAACGGGCGGAAAGTGTCCGGGCGATGTCGTCAGTTCCTACCAGGCCGAAGCCGAAGCCGTTTCCTGCTGCCTTATGCTTTGCAGCATAGCCCTGCAAATAGCCCCAAAGATGATCTGTCAGCGTGTATTTCTCGGAGACAGAGCCAATGTTTCCTCTCGTATATGGCGCTTCGGGAGCCTCGTTGCCGTCTTCCGGATGAAGGATGCTTCCGAGCTTCGGCCCCGCAAGGACGTCGGGCAATTCCAGGCCATCGAATGAAAAATCTGTTTTCTCGCGAAATCCGACGATGAAAATCCTCTCCCTTTGCTGGGGGACAAATGATTTTGAATTAATGACTTTCCAATAGACATTGTAACCGAGTTCCTCGGTCAGCGTTTTGTATATAACCTCGAACGTGCGCCCCTTGTCGTGGTTCACCAAGTTCTTAACATTCTCCAGCAAGAACGCTTTGGGGCGGCGGTGTTCGATGATTTTCGCCACATTGAAAAACAGGGTACCCTGCGTTTGATCGAGAAAGCCGTGAGGTCGATTCAGGGCATTCTTCTTCGAAACGCCGGCGATGGAAAACGGCTGACATGGAAAGCCGGCCAAGAGCAGGTCGTGCTCCGGAATTTCGTCGAGCGGCACCTTGGTGATATCGCCTCTCACGTCATGGTCGCAGTCGTAATTGGCCAAATAGGTCCGTTGCGAATATTTGTCCCACTCGCTCGTGAACACACATTTTCCGCCCAAAGGTTCAAAGCCACGGCGAAGCCCTCCGATCCCCGCGAACAAATCTATGAAGCGGAAAGCAGGTTCTTCGGCAGGCGCATGGCGGAAGGTTTCCGAACGATCGTGCAGGAGTTGAACGGCAGCCTTCCTTGGTTCGGCTTCGCCATTCTCCCACCGGTAGACGGTCCGCTTGGAAAATCCTGAAACATCTGCCACCTGGTCTATCGACATGCCCGCGCGTTGACGCAGAAAGGAAAACTCGGTGTCGGCATTGCTCTGCATTCGGGGCTCCTGGGTCAATTTTTGCCACTGTGGCGCACTTCTTCCCGGTTAGCAAGAACATAAGGTGAATATTTTTCTCGAAGGGGTCGGAAACCTCTTTCCTACATTATCCAAATAGGTTCAAAATCATTCCGATTCATTCCAGGTGATTCGGGAGATGGAGCTATGGGGCGTAAGGTGGCGCGGGGTTCGCGGGGGAAATCGGTTGGGGTTTCGGGCGATGGTGAGGACCGGAACAGGCCCTCCCGTGATCGGAGCCGCGGGTCTCCGACCACCCCCTCCCGCAAGCGGGAGGGGAGCAAGACGGGCGGCGACGCTGGAGGGAGGGGCGCCAATCCCCTCATGCCCGGGCTGCGCGTTCGCGAGGACGGGTTTACGGTGGCGCGGACGCGGACGTTTCTGGCGGTGCTCGCGCGAACCGGGTGCGTCGCCGATGCGGCGCGGGTGGCGGGGGTCAGTACGACTTCGGTCAATCGCTCGCGCAAATTGTTCGCGCCGTTCGACAGGGCGTGCCGCGAGGCGATCGCCAAGGCGCTGCGCGGGCTGGAGGCGGTGGCTTACGAGCGCGCGGTCGAGGGGCGCGAGATGGTCATCCTGCGGAACGGCAAGGAGGTCGAGCGGCGCATCGTGCCGTCGGACTCGCTGCTGGGGCTGCTGCTCAAGCGCGGCGACCTCAAAAACGGGAAGGATGTGCAGCTGACGCCCGAGGAAGCGCGCGCCTATGAGCTGCCCGCGGCGGTGCGGCATCGCTTCCTGTCGCGCGAGGAATATTTCGACGGCATCGTCTTCGACAAGTCGCGCCACGAGTGGGACGCGGGCAAGGTGCAGGGGCCTACGTCCGAGGAGACCGACGCGGCGATCATCGCGTGGCTTGCCATCCTGCGCAAGCAGCGCGGGTGGAATACCCCGATTTGCAGCAAGTGCGGCGAGGAGGACGGTTAGCCAGAGGGCGGCGGTGCACGCCGCAGGCCGCTAGCGATTGAGCGCGTCGTTGATCGTCGTGAAGATCGTCTCCAGATTGAGGCCGAGCGCCTGGAAGGCGATGATGCACGCGAGCGAAATCAGCGCGGCGATCAGCCCATATTCGATCGCGGTCGCGCCGCTCTGGTCGCGAAGCAGCCCTGGTCCCCGCATTGTCCCTGTGATCCGCATATTGCTGTCCCCTGTTCCGTTGTTCCGGTCCCGGCGCGAGGATAGAGGGGTGCGGCCGGGATTTCCCTTCGGAAGAGGCTTAACACGCTGATAAGGCGATGTTTGTCGCGCGCAGCCGGGGCGGGTCAGAAGAGGATGTCCTCGGGCCAGGCGACGCGTTCGCACCGCGATTTCGGGTTGGCGGTCCTCGCCGCGAGCGCCTTGCGCAGCGCAGGGAGCGCCGCGACCGCCTCGCGCAGCGCGGCGATGTCGATCGTGCCGCTTGCGAGATCCTTCGAGCCGCCGAGCCGGTCGGACGGGTG
>CBJKNR010000042.1:0-14780 GCA_966417555.1 uncultured Sphingopyxis sp. | reverse complement strand
TTGACGTAAACGTAAATTGACGCGTGAAAGGGCGGGGATGACGCGCCCGACCTTTGGCGCTATAGGCCGCCCGACCGCCCCGGCGCTGCGCTCGTACATGAGTCGCCTTGCCGGGGTCATTCATTTGGTTCCGACAGAAAGTTGACCGCCATGGCCCGTCGCCGCCAGATCTACGAAGGCAAAGCCAAGATCCTTTACGAAGGCCCCGAACCGGGCACGCTGATCCAGTATTTCAAGGACGACGCGACCGCGTTCAACGCGCAGAAGCGCGGGACGATCAACGGCAAGGGCGTGCTCAACAACCGCATCAGCGAGCATGTCTTCACGCTGCTCGGCAACATCGGCGTTCCGACGCACTTCATCCGCCGCCTCAATATGCGCGAACAGCTGATCCGGCAGGTCGAGATCGTGCCGATCGAGGTGATCGTGCGCAACGTCGCCGCGGGAACGCTGTCGAAGCGCCTTGGCATCGAGGAGGGGACGCAGCTTCCCCGCACGCTGATCGAATATTGCTACAAGGATGACGCGCTCGGCGATCCGCTCGTCGCCGAGGAGCATATCGCCTGCTTCAACTGGTGCAGCCAGGACGAGCTCCACGACATCCAGGACATGGCGATCCGCATCAACGACTTCATGTCGGGCATGTTCGCCGCGGTCGGCATTCGCTTGGTCGACTTCAAGCTCGAGTTCGGCCGCCTCTACGAAGGCGATTTCAGCCGGATCATCCTCGCCGACGAGATCAGCCCCGACGGTTGCCGTCTGTGGGATATGACGACGAACGAGAAGCTCGACAAGGACCGCTTCCGCCGCGACCTCGGCGGCGAGGTCGAGGCCTATCAGGAAGTCGCGCGCCGGCTCGGCCTGATGCCCGAGGGCAGCGAGAATGCCGTGCTCGATCTCGAGAGCCACCGGAAGAAAAAGGGCAGCTGAGAGCCTGCGCTTCGGCGCGCTGGCTTTGATCCTCGTCATTGCGAGGAGCGAAGCGACGCGGCAATCCAGGGCTGCGTAGGCCGCTCTGGATTGCTTCCCCCGGCTTTCGCCGGGGTCGCAATGACGCGTTCGGTTAGCCTGCCGTCTGCGTCAAATATTGATGCTCGTCGGGATAAGGCTCGGCTGCAGATAGGGATAGGGCTGCATCCGCTCGGCGTTGCGCGCGACGATCTGCGCCTCGACCTCCCTCAGCGCTGCCTGAAACCACGCCAGCGGACCCTCGGCCGCGGTCACGCGCGGATCCCGGAACCATTTGGGATAGGGAAAGGCGTTGCTGCGATAATCGCCGAGCGGGCGATAATGTACCGATCCCAAGAGTTCGAGCACGTTGAGTTGTTCGAGCGCGAGCGCCATCGGCGGCATCATCGCGAGCCAGCCTGCCTTGTCGTGCCCGCGCTGACCGTTCGGCGCCGCCTGCCAGCCCGCGCCGGTGACGGCGGGCGCAAACGCCATGATGTCCTTTTGCGGGAAGTTGACCGCGGCGTGCTGCGCGCTCGCGGTGAACATCACCATTGTGCAGATTGCGACGAGTTGCTTGCGGGTCGTCACCGGACCGAGGCCCCTGATTTTCGCCTCGCCGGCAAGGCACGCCGCCCAAGCGGTCAGTTCGGTGTCGGCGACGACATCGGCGTCGTGGGCATAATAAAGATCGACATATTGCCGCGCCCATTCGTGAATTGCGTCCCAGACGAGCAGCGCGTCGTCGCGGTACGGAAAATCGGCGAGCGCCGAGTCCACCCCGACGCCGCGGGCGGCAAAGTCGGCGCGCGGCATCTTGCTGCAGAAGTCGAAGGCGAGGCGCGCGTCGACTGCCGCGGCCTGGCTCGACGCGATCGTGCCCGCGAAGATATGGTCGATCGGGCCGTTCGCGGCGATCAGCGAGGTTGCCGCCTGTTCGTTGATGAACAAGGTGCCCTCGAAATGCGGGACGAGCAGCGCCCAGATCGGGTGCACCTCGGCAAGATGACGGTGCGTCGCCACCGCGAAAGCCTCGATCACCAGGTGCGTGCGCGCAAGGTGGGTGAAAAGCTCGTGATAATTGCCGTCGGCGACCTGCACGACGAGCTTCGCCATTTCCCAGCCCCAGACCTTGTCGGCGATGGGCGACGGGGTGAAGATCGGATAATCAGCGGGATCCTGTCCGCACTGGATCGCGACGGGGACAAGCGACGATCCGCCCGGCGGCACTGCGAACAGTGCCATCGGCTGCCAGGCATATTTGGCGAGGCTGCCCCAGGTGCCGGGATCGAGCACCTCGAGCGGCTTGTAGTCGAGCAGGAAGAGCCGTCCGTCGGCGAGCGCGGCATCCAGCGTGTCGCCATTGACGATCGAGGCATATTTGGCCGCGCTCAGCGGGAAATTGGCAGGCAGCACATCGCCGACCGCGGTAATCAGCATGCAGTTCGGGCCCTGCACGCGCAGCCGCGCAAATTCGCTGTCGTCCTGGAACATATAGCTGATGCCCGGGACCGGCAGCGTTGCGAACAGGGCGCGATAGGCTGCGATGCTGCGCGGCGATTTGCTGCCGAGGCCAGTGGCATCCTCGATCTTCATCAGCTCTTCGAGACGGTCCTTATAGCCTTTGAGCAGTGCGACATGCGCGTCGCGCTCGGCCGCCGCTACGGCGTTTTCCACATCGCCGATCATCCGCTCGAAGATATTGCCGCCCGTATGAACGCCATGCTCCGCCGCGATCCGGGCGGCCGAGGTTTCGATCGCATCGCATTCGGTGAGCGCCGCTTGATAGTCGGCGCGCGGGCTGTCGAGCTCGCTTTTGTCGACCCCGCCGAGCTTCACCGTCAGTGCGTTGCGTACGATGCCCAGCCCGACGCCGACCAGGATCAGGAACCATGCGATCGTCGGTTCGTCATTCCTGGGCACGTCCGTCGCGAGCGGCACGCCGGGCAAGGTCGGCACGTCGGTGGTCCAGACATAGACGGCCTGTGTCGCGGCGAGCTGTACCGCGCGGGCGGCTTGCTGCGCGGGCGTGTCGTTCTGCGGCAGCGTCGGGTTGGCCGACGGCATTGGCGTCGCGGGTGCGGTGGACGTCGGCGATGTCAGCGGCGGCATCGGATAGGACATATGCGGTTCCCTTCGGGCACGAGACAGTGGCGAGCTTGTCGGCGAACATGGTTAATATTTCGCAAGCCATTCGTGCGCTTGAAGCCCTTAGGCTGGTGATAAGAGGAGCTTTTGTTCCTTAACCCCTGCTTTACTTGGCCTTGCTATCCCGCCCCTATGACGGGGGTCTATCACTGGCTGCGCACGCGCTTTTTTCCGCCGATTCCGGATGCGATCCGGGACGACGTCGCCTTGCTGCGCGCCAATCGCATCGTGACGCTGACCCCGATGCTGTTCCTGATGCTCGCGGCGACGACGCCGACCGCCATCTATGGCGGGGTCCAGAGCGTCCACTGGATCGTCCGCCTCGGCTTTCCGGTCACGCTGGCAATCATGTGCCTTGCCGGCTTCTTCTTTCAATTGAAGACACGCGGACGGCGGATAAGTGCGCGCCGCGCGCGCCGCGTGATCAAGGAAGCGACCTGGGTGTCGGGCACGCTGGGCGCGATGTGCAGCAGCTGGACGGTGATCAACTGGCTCGCCGCGCCGCCCGCGACACACAGTTACTACGCGATGATCATGGCGATGGGATCGCTGGCAACCGCCTATTGCCTGTCGTCGATACGCTTCGCGACCTTCGTCAATCTGCTCATCGGGCTGGTGCCGATCTCCTTCCTGATGCTGACTTCGGGCATCGCGGCCGAGATTGCCGCGGGGACCAGCCTCGTCGTCGCGACACTCTTCCTCCTCCGCATGATCCTGCAGCAGCACGATCAGCTGATCGACCTGCTCCAGCTCCAGCATCAGATGCGCGACCTCGCGCACACCGATCCGCTGACAGGTCTCGCCAACCGCCGTGAGTTCGACATGCGGCTCGACGAGGAAATTGCGAAGGGCGACGCGGCGAACCCGTTCGCGATCGCGCTGCTCGACCTCAACGGCTTCAAGCCGATCAACGACCAGCATGGCCATGCGATCGGCGACGGCGTGCTGTGCGAACTCGCCGAGCGCCTGCGCCGCGCGTGCGGCGACCATGCGGTGGTCGCGCGGCAGGGCGGCGACGAATTCGCCATCCTCGTCCCCGCCGGGTCGATCCTGCTCAGGACCTCGCTTGCCGACCATGTCCTTGCGGCGATCGCTGCGCCCTATCGGATCGGTGGCCGTTCGATTGGCGTCGGCGCCGGGATCGGTACCGCCAGCTGGCCCGAGCATGGTGACAGCGCGCGCAAATTGCTCGAGGTCGCCGACCGCGCGCTCTACGCCGCCAAGGCTGCCGGTCGGACCCGGACGTCGCCCGTCGAAAGCGTCGGCCGCGTCGCATGACGGTGGCTTGACCGCCCGCGGGGCGGCCGCCACATTTCGTCCATGACCAAATCCTTTGTCCGGCGCGCATCGACCGCGCTGTCACCCCTCGTTTTCCTCATCGCCAGCATCGCCCCCGCCTGCGCCCGGGAAACGCCGGCAAATGTCACTGTACCTGCGGCGGCCAATCCGCAGAGCGAGGCCGCGAAGGCGTGGAACTTCGCGGCGAGCGACGTGCCGGTCGATCCGAACATCGTCTTCGGCGTGCTGCCCAACGGAATGAAATATGCGCTGCTGAAGAACAGCACGCCCAAGGACAGCGTCGTGCTGCGCATGCGCTTTGCCGTCGGCAGCTTCGCCGAGGCCGAGGATCAGCGGGGGTTGGCTCACTTCCTTGAGCACATGGCATTCAACGGATCGAAGGGCGTTCCCGAGGGCGAGATGATCAAGCTGCTCGAGCGCAAGGGGCTGGCGTTCGGCGCCGACACCAATGCATCGACGGGGTTCGACGAGACGATCTACAAGCTCGACCTGCCGGGTGCCTCGGACGACCTGATCGACACCGGGCTGATGCTGATGCGCGAGACGGGGAGCGAGCTGACCCTCGATCCCGCTGCGGTCGACCGCGAGCGCGGGATCATCCTGTCCGAACGGCGCGCGCGCGACACCTATCAGCTGCGCAGCCTGATCGACCAGCTCGATTTCCAGATGCAGGGCATGACGGTCGCAAACCGCATTCCGGTCGGCACCGAGGAAGTGATCCGGACCGCCCCGGTGGCGCGCCTGCGCGACCTCTACGACCGTTATTACCGCCCCGAGCGCGCGACGCTGGTGATGGTCGGCGACTTCGACCCCGCGGCGGTCGAGGCGAAGATCAAGGCGCGCTTTTCGGACTGGAAGGGTCGCGGCCCGGCGGGCGCCGACCCGGACATCGGCAATGTCGATTATAACCGCCCCGCCGCAGCCGACGATTTCGTCGATCCCGCGATCCAGGATTCGGTGACGATCGCCGGCTTCAAGCCGTGGGTCGACGAACCCGACACCAAGGCGAAGCGGGCGCGCAAGCTCGCCGAGGATATCGGAGAGGCGATTGTCAGTCGCCGGCTCGCGAAGATTGCGCTCAATGAGGATTCGCCGATCCTGACCGGCTATTTCAGCGACGCCGAGGGCTGGAAGAAGTTCGACCAGGTGACCATTGGCGCGGTCGCCAGGGAAGGCGCGTGGAAGGAGGCGCTCGCGCTGATCGAACAGGAACAGCGCCGCGCGCTCGAACATGGCTTCACGCAGGCCGAGGTCGACGAGCAGATCGCCAACCGCCGTACCGCGTATAAAAATGTCGTTGCCGGCGTCACGACGCGGCGCAGCGACGCGCTCGCCGACGCGCTGGTGTCGGCGGCCGACGGCGATTTCGTCTTCGCCCGCCCCGAAACCTCGCAGGCGCTGTTCGAGGCGACCGCGCCGTCGCTGAATGCGGCAGCGGTCACCGCCGCATTTCGGGGGCGCATGGAGGGGCTCAGCCCGCCGCTCGTCCGCGTGACCGCGAAAAAGCCGATCGAGGGCGGCACGGGGGCGATCCTCGCCGATTTGCAGGCTTCGGCGAAGCTCGCGGTCGCGGCGCCGGCCGCGGCAGCGAACGCCGCCTTCGCCTATGACAGCTTCGGCACGCCCGGAAAAATCGTTAGCGACGAGCGCGTCGACGATCTCGGCATCCGCCGCATCCGTTTTGCCAACAATGTGATGCTCAACATCAAGACGACCGATTTCCAGAAGGACAAGGTCCTGCTGTCGCTGCGCGTCGATGGCGGCACCCTGCTCGCGACGAAGGACGATCCGACCAAGGTGTCGCTCGCCGGATCGCTGATGCTCGGCGGGCTCGAGGCGCACAGCCTCGACGAGCTGCGCTCGATCCTTGCGGGCAAGACGATCAGCCCGGTCTTCGGCAACTCGACCGATGCGTTCGGCGGCTCGGCGGTGACCTCGCCCGAGGATTTCGCGCTGCAGGCCAAGCTGATGGCGGCCTATCTCACCCACCCGGGCTATCGCGCCGACGGGCTTGCGCTGATCCGCCGCGTGCTGCCGCAGCAATATGCCGCGAACGACGCGACCCCCGCGGCGGTGCTCGGCCGCGACGTCGGCGGCATCCTCGCCAATGACGACCCGCGCTCGCAGACGCCGCCGCTCGAAAAGGTGATGGCGCTCGACTGGGCGCAGCTCAAGCCCGCGATCGCCGACAGCTTCGCGCATGGCGCGATCGAGATCGGCGTCGTCGGCGACATCGGCGAGCAGTCGGCGATCGACGCGATCGCCGCAACCTTCGGCGCGCTGCCCGAGCGTCGCGCGGCGTTCGATCCGCGCGCCGAGGCGCGGATCCGCCAGTTTGCGGCCGACCGCAGCGAACGCACGCTGATCCACAAGGGGCCCGCCGAGCAGGCGGAACTGCGCGTCTATTGGCCGGCGCGCGACGACAGCGACCTGGGCGAAGCGATGCGGCTGGGTCTGCTCGCGCGCGCGATGCAGCTGATGCTGACCGAGGAACTGCGCGAAAAGCTTGGCGAAAGCTACAGCCCCGGCGCGGCGGCGAGCCTGTCGGACGAATTTCCGGGCTATGGCCATCTCTTTGCGGCGAGCAATGTCGATTACAAGGATCTGGCGACGACGCGCGCGGCGATCTTTGCCATCGCGAAGGAGCTGCGCGACAAGCCCATCGACGCCGACCTGCTCGACCGCGCGCGGCGGCCGCTGATCGAGGCGATGGTGAAGTCGCGGCGCGAGAACAGCTATTGGCTGAACTATGTCGCCGAGGCGACGAGCCACGCCGATCGCCTCGACCGCAGCCGCAAGGGGATCGGCGAGGTCGAGGCGGCGACGCCGGCTGAGCTGCAGGCACTCGCGAAGCGCTATCTGGTCGACGACAAGGCGCTGGTGATCAAGGCGGTGAGCGACAAGGCGGGCAAATAATGGGGCGCGGGACGTCCCGCGCCGCGCTGCCAGTGGCGGGCGAAGGCCGGTTCCTTTCGCTTCCAGAGCATGATGACATGAGATTGCACCACGCTGTCATTGCGAGCGGAGCGGGCCGAAGGCGGCCGTAGGCCAACCAATCTCCAGCCCGCGGTCATGCAGGGCAATAGCTGGAGATTGCTTCGTCGCTGCCCTCCTCGCAATGACGATTTCAGCCAAATGTCATCAAACTCTAATGCACGCATTTACCAAATCGGTTAAAAACTCTTGACATCGTGACGCTGTTATGGCACAAGTGTCGCGATTATGTACTTTACAAACCCACGCCGACGCGCTAGGAAAAGCTCACGAAACGGAGCTTTACCATGTCGGTTCTTTCTTCTCCCTACTTTCACGACGAAGCCAAGGCTTTCGAGCATCTGGAAAGCATCGTTTGGGCCGACGGCGTGGTCTGCCCGCATTGCGGCGTCGTGGGAGGTCGCGTCTATGACCTGTCGGGAGTTCGCGGCAAGCCGACGCTGAAAAGCCCTGAGGGCGCGTTGCGTCACGGCCTCAAAAAGTGCGGCGAGTGCCGCAAGCAGTTCACCGTCAAGGTTGGCACCGTGTTCGAGCACGCCCGTATGCCGCTTCACAAGATGCTACAGGCGGTCCACCTCATCGCGTCGAGCAAGAAGGGCATCAGCGCCCACCAGCTCGGTCGCATCCTAGAGGTCCAGTACAAGACCGCTTGGTTCCTCGCCCACCGTATCCGCGAAGCCATGCGTTCGGGCGACCTTGCCGCCCCGTTCGGTTCGGGCGGCGGCGCTGTCGAGGTCGATGAAACCTATTTCGGCACCAAGGAAGGCCGTCGCGGCGCGAAGGCTGGCACCGCCCACAAGTTCGGCGTTCTGGCGCTGGTGGACCGCGAGACCGGCACGATGCGTTCGTTCACATTCGACAAGTTCCGGGCCGATGAGGTGCACCCGATCGTTCTCAACAACCTCGCCCGCGAAGCCCGTCTGATGACCGACGAAGCCAAGATGTACAAGAAGATCGGTCGCGAGTTTGCCGAGCATGGCACGACGCTCCACGGCGCGCGGCAGTATGTCGATTACAAGGATCGCACGATCCACACCAACACCGTCGAAGGCGCGTTCTCGATTTTCAAGCGCGGCATGAAGGGCGTCTATCAGCATTGCGGCGAGCAGCATCTGCACCGCTATCTGGCTGAGTTCGAGTTCCGCTATAACACGCGCACCGCGAACGGCATTGATGACCGCGGTCGCGCCGTTGCGCGGCATCGTTGGCAAGCGCCTCACCTATGGGCGCCCTATGTAAACAAAAGAAGAACGTTGCAAGGAATAGTGCAGAGGAGAGAGCGAAAATAGGGCGCTTGCAAAGGAAAGCGCAAAGTTAGAGCAAAGCGCGCTTGACGCCCGTCACGACTCGGCTCATATAGACGATCGGCCCGACACCTTTTCGGAGTCGGGCCGATTTTTGGCCTTTGATGAAGTTTTCCCGACAGCATCAAGGGCCGGTCACGAAGGACATTTTTATGCCGGATTACCTTGAATCCGTCAAGGGCTACCTGCGCTCCCACGAGAAGTGGAAAGAGGAAGCTGTAAAGCGCGACGACAGTAAGATGGTCGCCGTTTACATCTCGCGGATAGAAGCCCTCTCAGCTGTAATCAGCGAGCTTGAACATTTGCGCCAGATTACGAAGCCTATACCTGCATCATACGGCGACATCAGCGACCTTCCCCCCGAATTGGTCAAGGAATTGACTGGCATCAAAGTCGACGACCTTGAGCAGCAGATATTCACCATCATCAAGTCGGGCGGTGCTGAGGTGGACCTTGACGCGGTGTTGATCGAGTTATTCCGTCGTTTCAAGGTTATGCAGACGCGCAAAGTCCTCCAGAACAAGCTGTGGCGGATGGCGCAAAAAGAAATCATCTTCTCAGTGCCTGGCAGGAAGGGCGTTTACACCGCCACCAAGCCGGTCGAGCAGAATTCAGAGGAGCCGTCTAAGCAGTCCAAGCCGCCGGTTTGGGACGACGATCTAGACGATGACGTGCCTTTCTGATGTGCGAACGCCCCACCTGTGAGGGCGGGGCGTCCAGAGCGTTGGGCCTAGCATAGTGCGGCGGGCAGGCTTCCCATCCGTTTCGCCGAGGGTGCAAGTCCCTCTAGGTCCACCGTCTCGTTCGCTGTTATATAGCGACGGCGTTACGTTGTCGCAACGCCGTTAAGGAACCGCTATCGTGTCCGATGAGAAATCACAGGTGGAAAAATTCAAGGAAGCCGCGCGCGACCTTGGCACCGACGACGACCCCAAGCGCTTCAACGAGCGGCTAGGGAAGCTGGTGAAGCATAAGCCGGTGGAGAAGGGCAAATGATCCCGCAACCTCCCTCGCTAGAGTTCGATCTGATCGCGTTTGCGTTCTTTCTGGTGCTTGCTGTCATCCCGCAGCAGGCGCTCAACGTCGCCAGCTTTGGTAAAGTGAAGCAGCTTAGCCCCAAGGAAATCTTGGGCTGGCGCCTCTTCACCGGCTTCTTTGCGCTGGTGGCCGCAATCAACATCGTGAACCATATCGGTTAAAATCTCTTGACAAAGCGTGACGCTGCGTGTAGAGATTTCTACATCATGGCGAATCGCGTCCACCGTAAGGGGCGCTCGCCAGTCAAGATGCTTGTGGGTTTGCAAAGTACATAAACGCCACAAGTGTCCCATCATGAAGAATTGCGAGTCGGGCCGGCGCCTTTCCGATGGGGAGGGCGTTCCGGCCCGATTGCTTTTGGAGACGGGCGATGGAAGAGACGGTGGTGGGGAGTACCAAGAACCAGTTGCTGGCAAGGAAAAAGCGGTCGCCGCGCGCGATTTCGGAGCGCAAGCGCGAGGAATTCATCGAACATCTGAGCGAGACGTGCAACATCAGCCTGTCGGCCGACCGCACGGGGGTCGCGGTCAAGACATTCTACCGGATCCGCCAGCGCGATGCCGCCTTTGCCGCGGCATGGCAGGGCGCGCTCGAGGATGGGTATCGGCGGCTCGAAATGGGGCTGGTGCAGGCGGCGCTGGCAGTCGTCGAAGGTCCGCCTGCCGACGCGGGCGAAGGGGACGCGCGACCGGTCATCGAGCCGATGACGATGGAGCAGGCGCTTCGCCTGATGCGGCAGCACGGGGAGAGCGTTCGCAGCGGTGGGTTCAGACCCGATCGGCGGGGGCGGGGGCCGACGCCGACCTCGGAGGAGACCGACGAGGCGATCCTGAAGCGGCTGGCGATATTGCGCCGCCAGCGCGGCTGGGACCAGCTGTGACCGATGGCGCAGGCAAGGCGCGACGTCGTCGGCGACGTCCTGGAAATATTGTCGGGGCTGCGCCCGGGCCAGCTCCGGCGGCTGATGCGCGATCTGTCGGGACGGCACCGGCGCGAGCTGATCGAGCGCTGGCAGGGCTGGGCGCAGGACGGGCAATGCGAGCCGCCGGGCGACTGGCGCATCTGGATGATCCGTGCCGGCCGCGGGTTCGGCAAGACGCGCGCGGGCGCCGAATGGATCAGCGAATGGGCGCGCATGGTGCCGGACGCTCGAATCGCACTCGTCGCGGCGAACGATGCCGACGGGCAGCGCGTGATGATCGAGGGGCCGAGCGGATTGCTTGCGGTCGCGCGGTCGGGAGAGACGCCGCGCTGGATCGGCGGGCGGCGCGAGCTGCATTTCGAGAGCGGCGCGGTCGCGACGCTCTATTCGGCGGCGGCGGCGGAAAATTTGCGCGGTCCCGAGCATCATGTGGCGTGGTGCGACGAGCTGGCGAAATGGCCGCGCGGCGATGCGGCATGGGACAATCTGATGATGGGGCTGCGGCTGGGCGATAATCCGCGGGTGCTGGTGACGACGACGCCGCGACCGACCGCGCTGATGCGGCGGATCATGGCGCTGCCGGGGTTTGAGGAAACGCGCGGCGGGACGAACGACAACCCGTATCTGCCGTCGAATTTCGTCGAGGCGATGGTCGCGAGCTATGGCGGGACGCGGCTCGGGCGGCAGGAGCTCGATGGCGAATTGCTCGAGGATGTCGAGGGCGCGCTGTGGACGCGCGGGCTGATCGAGCGGTGTCGGGTGGGGGCGGACAGCATCGGCAAGCCGGTGCGCGTCGTGATCGGTGTCGATCCGCCGGCAACGGCGAACGGCGATGCGTGCGGGATCGTGGTGGCGACGCTGCTGCGCGATCGCCGGTTGGCAGTGGTCGAGGATGCGAGCGTCGAGAACCCGCCGCCCGCGATGTGGGCGCAGGCGGTCGCCGCGGCGGCGGCGCGCTGGGGCGCCGACCGGATCGTCGCCGAGAGCAATATGGGGGGCGAGATGGTCGAGGGCACGCTGCGTCAGGCGGACTGCGCGCTGCCGGTCGTGCCGGTGCATGCGAGCGTCGGCAAGGCCCGGCGCGCCGAGCCGGTCGCGCTCGCCTATGAGCGCGGGCAGGTGGTGCATGCGGGGAGTTTCGCCGCGCTGGAAGACCAGCTTTGCGGGCTGCAGACGGGTGGCGGTTATGCAGGGCCGGGGCGTTCGCCCGACCGGGCGGATGCGTGCGTGTGGGCGCTGGCGGCTTTGCTGGAGGGGCTGCGGAAGGGGAAGGAGCCGGGGGTGCGGCGGGTCTAGCTCGTTCGGAAGGTCGTTTCGACCAGCAGCGGGACCCCGGGCTGGACCCGGGGTCCCGCTTTTTCGATGTCCAAAGGATGGAGCGCGAACGGAAGGCGGCTGGGTCTATATCATGGCCGACCGCTATCGCGGGACGATGTATGTAGGCGTCACGTCGGATCTGGCGGCGCGCATTTGCCAGCACCGGAGCGGCGATGGTTCCGACTTTTGTACACGCTATGGGCTCGATCGGCTGGTGTGGACGGAGCATGGCGAAAACATCGTTCAATGCATAGCGCATGAGAAACGGGTCAAGCGCTGGCATCGGCAGTGGAAGTTCGATCTGATCGAGCGGGGTAATCCGGACTGGCTGGATATGTTCGACTTGCTGGTTTGAAGGAAGAAGCGGGACCCCGGATCAAGTCCGGGGTGACGCAATGAGGGTGCAGGCCGTCGCGCAGAGCGGCGAACTCAGGAGATCATCATGAACTGGTTTGGCCGCAAGGCCGCGCAGCATCCTGCGCGGCCTGCCTTGTCGCGTGTGTATGGGACGTGGAGCGCGCCCGCGCCGCTCAGCTGGGAAGCGCAGGTGCGCGAGGGGTATCTTGCCAATGCGATCGTGCAGCGGGCGGTGCGGTTGGTGGCCGAGGCCGCGGGATCGGCGCCGCTGGCGGCGAGCGATCCGGCATTGGCGGCGCTCGTTTCCGCGCCGTCAGGCGGGCAGGGGCTGGTCGAGACGCTCGCGTCGCAGCTGTTGCTCCACGGCAATGGCTATGTGCAGATTTTGACCGATGGCGCAGGCGCGCCGGCGGAGCTGTTCGCGCTCAGGCCCGAGCGGGTGACGGTCGAGGCCGACGCCCGCGGGTGGCCGGTTGCCTATCGCTACAAGGCGGGCGGCAGCGCGGCGGTGCTGCCGGCCGAGGATGGCGCGGGGCGCGTCGCGGTCGTGCATGTGAAGGCGCTCCATCCGCTCGACGATCATTATGGCGCGGGGTGTCTGGGCGCGGCATCGGGCGCGATTGCGGCGCATAATGCGGCGGCGAAGTGGAACGCGGCCTTGCTCGAGAATGCGGCGCGGCCTTCGGGGGCGCTGGTGCACGATCCGGGCGACAAGGGCATGCCGCTGTCGGCGGAACAGGTCGACCGGCTGCGCGAGGAACTCGCCGAGAGCTTTGCCGGCGGGGCAAATGCTGGACGGCCGTTGCTGCTCGAGGGCGGGCTCAAATGGCAGGCGCTGTCGCTGTCGCCGGCGGAGATGGATTTCCTCGCGCTCAAGGATTCGAGCGCGCGCGAGATTGCGATGGCGTTCGGGGTGCCGCCGATGCTGCTCGGGCTGCCGGGGGATGCGACCTATGCCAATTATCGCGAGGCCAATCGGGCGCTGTGGCGGCTGACAGTGTTGCCGCTTTGCGCGAAGATTTTGGGGGCGATTGCGCAGGGTTTGTCGGGGTGGTTCGCGGGGGCGGAGCTGCGCGTCGATCTGGATAAGGTGCCGGCGCTGGCCGAGGACCGGATGGCGTTGTGGCGCGAGGTGTCGGGGGCGGACTGGCTGACGGCGGACGAGAAGAAGGCGCTGTTGGGGTTGGGCTAGTTTACCCGGCAGCGGGCCACCCCCAACCAGCTTCGCCTGGTCAGCAAGCTGCCAAGGCTGCGCAACCCCCCCCTCTCCGAGGGGGAGGGATTTCATGAGGATATCGAAATGGATGAGGACGAAGCGCTGGCGCGGCTGATCGCGCTGGCGGGGACGAGCGCGGCCGGAGCTTCCGGTGCGCCCGATGCGGCGCTGCTGCGCGCGGTGGTCGAGGAGGCGAGCGAGCTGGGAGCGCGGCGGGCGCTGGCGCGGCTCGGGCTCGCCGACGAGGCGGCGCGCGACGATGTGAGCGATTTGCGCCAGCTGCTCGGCGCATGGCGCGACGCGAAGAAGAGCGTGTGGACGGCGGTCGTCGACTGGGCGGTGCGCTGCGTGCTCGCGCTTGTCGTGGTGGGGCTGGCGGTGAAGCTGGGGTTGCCGGGGCTTTTGAAGTGAGCAGCGGGGCGGCGGAACAGGCCCTCCCGTGTCCCGAGTCACGGGCCTCGGGCCACCCCCTCCCGCAAGCGGGAGGGGGGATCAGGTTTGCGGGCTATGCGTCGGTGTTCGACCGGGTCGATCGCGGGGGCGATGTGGTGCGGCAGGGAGCTTTTGCGGCGAGCCTGAAGGTCGGGCGCGCGGTGCCGCTGTTGTGGCAGCACCGGCCGGGCGCGCGCATCGGGACGATCGAGACGCTGGCGGAGGATGCGCGGGGGCTGCGGGTGGTGGCGCGGGTGACGCATCCGGCGGCGGCGAAGCTCGTCGCCGCGGGGGCGCTGACGGGGCTGAGCTTTGGATATCGGGTGACGGCTGCGCGCGGGGGGAATCCGCGCGAGCTGGTGGCGCTCGACCTTGCGGAGGTCAGCCTGGTGGCGGCGCCGATGCAGCCGCTGGCGCGGGTGATTCAGGTGGTGAAGGAGTGAAATGCATGGACGATATGGAAGTAAAGGCGGACGCGCTTGAGGGGGCGTTCGAGGCGGTGCTGGCGGCGGAGGCGGTCGACGAATTGAAGGCGTCGGTCGCGGCCCTGAAGGCGCAGGTCGATGCCCAGGCGGTCGCGGCGTCGCGGTTGCCGCTCGACGGCGCGAAGGCCGCCGATCCGGCGCGCGACGCCTTTGTCGAGCGATACCTGCGCAGGGGCATCGATGCCGGGGTCGAGATGAAGAGCCTGTCGGGGGCGTCGGGCGGCGAGGGCGGCTATGCGGTGCCGCGCGAGATCGACGGCAGCATCGCCGCGACGCTGAAGGCGCTGTCGCCGATCCGGTCGATCGCGACCGTCGTCCAG
>CBJKNR010000041.1:0-14997 GCA_966417555.1 uncultured Sphingopyxis sp. | reverse complement strand
GTGGCTAGGCATCCCCGATTCCGCTGAACCGCGCATCGCCACGCTGGATGCGGCGGCGGTCTATGTGGCGCCTGATGGCAATGCGATGCGCGAGGCGACGCCGCTCCAGGTCGACTTGATGCCCGATCCCTTCGAGCGCTCCTATGTCCGACGGGCCTGTATCCCCGCAGTCGGCGGGATTTTCAACGCCCGATCCTCGGCACGCTTCTGGGCGTTGATCGCCAACGGCGGCGCGTTCAATGGCGCGAGGTTGCTTGATGAGGACAGGGTGCGCGGCTTTACAGGCCACCGCCCGCATTTCGACGATGCCGACCCGGTATTTTTCGGAATGAAGGTGCCCGTCGCATGGTCGGGCTTCTGGCTCGGCGGCGATAGCCCGCCGACCGCGGCGCCGCGCAACCGCGAGGCCCTGTGCCATCCCGGCATGGGCGGCAATATCGGATGGGCCGATCTCGATGCACGCCTGGCGGTCGCGATCTGTCACAACCGGATGTTCGACACGAAGGATATCGCGCAGGACAATCGCACCCGCATCGGCGACGCGATCCGTCGGGCGCTCGCATCGTGACGCAATGGGATTATGTGATCATCGGTGCGGGGTCGGCCGGGTGCGTGCTCGCCTATCGTCTCTCCGAAGACCCGGCGAACAAGGTGCTACTCCTCGAGGCGGGCCCCGAGGATTCCAGCCCGTGGATCCATATGCCCAAGGGCGTCAGCAAGCTTTATACCGATCCGCGCCATATCTGGTATTTCCGGACCGAAGCGGATGGTGACACGCCCGAAGAGGTCTGGATCAGAGGCAAGATGCTCGGCGGCTCGTCGTCGGTCAACGGAATGATGTATTTTCGGGGCCAGCCCGAAGACTATGACGGTTGGGAAGCGGTGGGTGCGCGGGGCTGGAACTGGTCGACCATGGGCCGGGCCTTTCGCGAAATGGAATCGCACGAATTGGGCGACGACGGTATTCGCGGCGGATCGGGACCGCTGGCCATCCAGATCGCTCCCGATCGCACACCGCTCACCGAAGCCTTCATCCGGGCGGGCGAGCAAATGGGGCTGTCCCGGGTCCCGGACCTGAATCATCTCCGGCAGGAGGGGGTCGGCTATGCACCTCGGACGATTCGCCGCGGGCGGCGCATGAGCGCGGCGGCGGCCTTTCTGAAGCCGGCCAGAAAGCGCTCCAATCTGACCGTCATGACGGAGGTGACGGTCGACCGCCTCCTGATGGACGGGCTATGCGTGACGGGCGTTGCGGCCAGTGAAAACGGTTCTGAACGACGGTTCGAGGGCAGGGAGGTCATCCTGTGCGCCGGAGCCCTGATGTCGCCCCAGATTCTTATGCGGTCAGGAATTGGACCGGCTGACGACTTGCGGGCCGCCGGCGTAGAGATCGTCAGGGAAAGCCCGGGCGTCGGCAAGCATATGCTCGAGCATCGCCTCTTGATGATGGAATATGGGCTGTCGCGGCGTTACAGCCAGAACCGCGAATATCGCGGCTGGCGCCTCATCCGCAATGCCCTGCGGTATCAGTTGCAGGGCAAGGGGCCTCTCGCTGCCGGAGCCTATGACGTCGGTGCCTTCGCCCGCGTGATGCCCGATGCACAAACGCCCGACGTCGAGGTGCTGATGGCGCCCTATCTCGTGGGACGCGACGCGAAGGGGAATATGCTGCCCGATGCGCGGGAGACGATCCACCTCTTCGGCTACCCGTTGCGCTCGCTGAGCGAAGGGTCGCTGACGATCACGGGGCCTCAACCCTCGGCGCCGGCCCGGATCCGGCCCGGCTATCTCACCGATCCGTATGACCGCGCCATAACAGTCGCGATGTACCGCTATATCCGGCGTTGGATGGAGCAGCCGGCGCTCGCCGACATGGTGACGGGGCAGCTTGAGCCGGGGCGCTCGCTCCAGACGGACGACGAGATCATTGCAGCCTTCAAGGCGCGCGGCAACGCCGGCTATCACGCCTGTTCCACCTGCCGAATGGGCGATTTCAACGACGCGGTGGTAGACGAGAATGCAAGGGTTCGCGGCGTCGGGGGACTACGCGTCGTCGATGCGTCGATCCTCCCGGCGATGGTTTCGTCCAACACGAACGGACCCGTCATGGCGACCGCGTGGCGCGCTGCGGACCTGATTCTCGGCAGGGGCTGACAATCCGCCCGGGCATCCAGCCCAGCCCAGCGGCATCCAGCCCAAGCCCTGTCCGTCCGGACGCGGCACCCGCGCCTATCGCCGCTATCGGCCGAGGCGCATCGTCGCGCTCAGGATTGCGGCGTGAAACAGGGCATTGGTTGCCCCTCGTTTGTCGTTTCGCGCCACGTGAGCGACAGCCTCTGTCCGACGTGCAAAGCTTGGGGCTCGCAATCGACTATGGCGGTGAGCATGCGAGGGCCCTCGGCGAGCGTTACATAAGCGACCACATAGGGCTCGCTGCCTGCCACGACGGTAAAGCTGAAGATCTCCGCCTCGCCCGATGCCTCGAACCATTCGGTCTCGCCGCCGTCGTCGGGACAAAAGGGGCGCGGATACCAGTGTGCCTTGCCGGTGAGCCGCGACCGGCGGAGCAGCAGGCGGCCTTCCCTTGCTGCTTCGAAGAAAATCTCCGTATCGATGCCGGACGGGCCCGCGGGGAGAGGCGTAGACATGCTTATTCCCTTTCCATGATCAAGGTGGCGGAACCGTGGCGACCCCCGAGAGAGCCACCCGTCCCGTGAGCCAAAGCGAGCGACAAATCGGGAAGTTGAACGGCTGGATGAGCTTCGCCACGTAGCTGGCGCACCGCCTCGAGAATTTTGATCATCCCGCCGCGGTTCGCCGGGTGATTGTTGCAGAGGCCTCCCCCGTCGGTATTGACCGCGAGCCTTCCGGACCCCGAAATCAGCGCGCCATCGGCGACGAACCGGCCACCTTCTCCCTTGGCGCAGAAGCCGAGATCTTCAAGCTGGACAAGAACAGTGATCGTGAAACTGTCGTAAATGGAGGCGTAGCGTATGTCGGCGGGTGTCACCCCGGCGCGGGCGAAGGCCTCGGCTCCGGACCGGACTGCGCCCGAGCTCACGAGGTCGAGTTCGTCGCCGTGGGTGCCCCTTGCCGCTTGTCCCGCGCCGATGATCCGTACGAGGGGACGACCCGTACGTCGGGCGATGCCCTGTTCGGCGATCACGATAGCCGCAGCGCCGTCGCTCACGACGCAGCAGTCGAGGCGGCGCAGCGGGTCGGCCACCGACGGGGAAGCGAGCACGTCATCGACGGTGACGGGCTTCGGAAGCATGGCATGCGGATTATGTTGGGCATGCTCACTCGCCGCGACCTTGATCCACGCGAGCTGCTCCGCGGTCGTTCCGAACTCGTGCATGTGTCGCCGGGCTACCATCGCATAGCTTGCCGGAATCACCATCCGGTAAGGGCGCTCCCAAGGGAGATCGGGCTGGGCCGGATTGCTGCCGAGAGTTTGCGCCATGGCCTCGCTGCGCGGCCGCCCCGCCATCGCGACCACGGCGACGTCGCATAGGCCCGCTTCTACGGCCTCCGCCGCGCGCGCCGCAAGGATCAGATAGGCCGAACCTCCGACATCGGTGCTGTCGAAGAAGCGGAGCCGCAGGCCGAGATAGTCCGCCATATTGAGGACGCCGAGTCCTGGTGTATCGCCCGCGCAGCAATAGCCGTCGATCTCGCTACGATGGAGGCCCGCATCGGCCAGCGCGCCGGCGACCGCTTCCGCATGCAGTTGAGCGGTGGATTTGTCGGGCGACTTGCGCACCGGGTGCTCGAACGCGCCGACGATATAGGCCTTCCGTTTCATCGCACAATCCTTTCGTAGCGACCTTGTTTTGCGAACGGGCCCTGCTTTCGAATACTCAAAGGCCTGCTGCCGCGAAATTCTTCCCCTCGGCGACCAGCTGACGGAGCAGGGCGGCAGGCTCGAGCGCCGGTCCGTGACGAAGCGCCAACTCTTCCATTCGCGCTAGGACGCGGTCGAGGCCGATGCGGTCGGCCCAGAACATGGGGCCGCCGCGATAGGCGGGGAATCCGTATCCGTTGATCCATGTCACGTCGATGTCGGATGCCCTTTGGGCGATACCCTCTTCAAGGATCTTGGCGCCCTCGTTGATCATCGGATAGAGCAGCGTTTCGAGAATCTCGGCATCCGAGAAGTCGCGCCGAGTAACTCCCTTCCGGGCAGCGAGCTCCTCGATGAGCTTTTGGGTGACGGGCGAGGGTGTGGGGGTGCGCTGATCGTCATAATCATAATAGCCGGCCTTGTCCTTCTGTCCGCGCCGGCCCGCTTCGCACAGCAACTCCTTGATGGTCGATCCCGTTGACGTTTCCCGCGACCAGCCGACATCGTTGCCGGCCATGTCGGACATCTGGCAGGGGCCCATCGGGAAGCCGAATTCGACCAGAACGCGATCGACGCGTTCAGGGGCCGCGCCTTCGAGCATCATGGCTTCCGCACAGTCGCGCCGTTTGCGCAGCATGCGGTTACCGATGAACCCGAAGCAGACCCTTGCGAGGACCGGGACCTTCTTCAGTCTAGCCGCGAGCTTCATGACCGTCGCGATTGTCTCGGTCGACGTCTTCGCGCCGCGCACGACCTCGAGCAGGCGCATGATGTTGGCCGGCGAGAAGAAATGCATGCCGATCACAAGCTCGGGCCGGCGGGTAGCCGCGGCGATCTCGTCGACGTCGAGATAGGAGGTGTTGGTGGCGAGGATAGCCTGAGGCTGCACGATGGTATCGAGCTGCGCCATCAACGATGTCTTGATCGCCATGTCTTCATACACGGCCTCGATCACCATGTCGCAGGACGCGACCGCCTCGATTGCGACGGTTGGCGACAGGCGGGCCAAGATGGCGTCAACAGATTCGGGCGTCGCCTGGCCCCGTCTGATCTGGCCGTCATAGCTGGTCCGCATCGCGCCGACCGCCGCCTGCAGCGCGTCGGCGTTCGTTTCGACCAGCACGACGGCGATGCCCGCGTTCAGGAAGGCCAGCGCGATGCCGCGGCCCATTGTGCCGGCGCCGATGACGCCGACCTCGGCAATCGGGAGCACTGGTGTATCGGCCGGAAGGTCAGCGACCTTTGCCGCCTCGCGCTCTGCAAAGAAGTTGTGGAGCAAGGCCAGATTCTGCTCCTCGCCCTTGATCGAGAGAAACAGCTCCCGTTCGCGCTCCAGGCCTTCCTCGAAGCTTTTGGCGGTCACGGCAGCCTCGACGCACTGGATGATCTTCTCGGGCGCGATCAGATTGCGGATGCGTTTCGCATGGGTCTTTCGATAGGCTTCGAAGAGGCCGGGTTCTTTGCGGTCGGCGGCGATCTTCTCCGCCATGTCGCTGATCTTTTTCAGCGGGACGTCGTCATCCGCCGCCTTCGCCGCGAAGGCGATGGCGTCGGTCCGCAGCCTGTCCTCGGGGACGATGAGGTCGATAAGCCCGATCTCCCGGCCTCGCTCTGCGCCGATCATGTCCCCCGTAGTCATCATGTCGAGCGCTACGCCGGCGCCGGTCAGGCGCGGCAGGCGCTGGGTCCCTCCCGCACCGGGAAGCAGCCCGATCTTCACTTCGGGCAGGCCGAGCCGCGCGGAAGGAACGGCTATCCGGAAATGCGCGCACATCGCGACCTCGAGTCCCCCGCCAAGGGCGGTGCCATGGATTGCCGCGATCAGCGGTTTGCCCATGGCGCTCAAGCGCTCTTGCAGGGCCGCGAGATCGATGCGCGGCTTCACCGCGTCATTGTTGATATTCTTGATATCGGCACCGGCAATAAAGGTCCGTCCCGCGCAGATCAGAACGACTGCGCGTGCCGACATGTCGCGCGCGGCGATGTCCAGCGCATCGTAGAGCCCTTCGGTGACGGCGACGGTGAGCGCGTTGACCGGGGGAGAGTTTATCTCGATGACGCCGATGCCGTCCTCGACGGCGTAGTGCACGGCGCTGTTGATCTGTGTCATCATGTGTCTCCGATGGTAGGGCGGCGGGCATCGCGCCGACCGGTCGCGCGGTTTCGTGAAGGATGCGGCTGGATCGGCCGGCCGGCTGCGTGTCCGCAGCGACGCGGCCAGCCGCGCGTGGCTCATAGGCTCGCCGCGAAAAACGGGGCAAGGCGCAATCCGGCTTCGGTGAATATATCACATAGGAGGAGAAGGGCGCGCGAGGATGGCGCCCGGCGGGAACGGCTGTACGCTGGCGTCCGGATATCGCGGATTTCGGCCGAAACCTGGAGAACACCCAAGCAAATGCTCAAGCATTCCGAGATGCTGCCCGCTGATCTTGACGCCCTGGCGCCGGCCTGGATCGGCACGTTACTCTCGCAGGTTCGCCCGGGGACGATCGTCGAACGGGTCAGGCTGCTCTCGCGCACCGAAGGTACGGCTTCACGATGCGCGCTCGAACTGGATTATGCGTCGGGTTGTGACAACGGGCTCCCCGCCCGCATGTTTCTCAAGGCGCTCCTCGGCGCGCCGGTGGCGCCCCATTCCATGTATCGCTGCGAATATGATTTCTACCGGTTGATGCGTCCGGAACTGACGCTGGAAACGCCTCGGATATACGCAAGCCATCTGGACCCGCAGAGCGGCCGCTTCGCCCTTCTGGTGGAGGATGTGCGCGCGAATGGCGCGCGCATGGGGGCCGCGACGCGGGCCCATACGGGGGAAGAGGCGGCGTCGGTGGTGGAAAGTCTCGCGGGCCTCCATGCGACCTATTGGAACAGTTCGCGGCACATGTCCGACGTCGCCTGGATCGAGACGCACCTCGAAGGCGGTAATACCGATTATTTCCGTATGCGGGGTCCCGCCATGAGTTCCGAGATGTTCGAGGCGGAGCCTTACAAGGCGGCGATCCTCAGGCCCGACGCCGGAATATTCACGACGCAGCGGCTCTGGGAGGCGCTGTGGGCGCTGCAGCTTGTCAACGCCACCGACGTGCCGACCGTTCTCCACGGCGACCCTCACGTCGAAAATACCTATATCCTACCCGGTGGCGACGTCGGCCTGCTCGACTGGCAGCTGATGCGCTTTGGCTGCTGGGCCCACGATGTCTCCTATGCGCTGGTTACCGCCCTCTCGATCGAAGACCGGCGGGCGTGCGAAAAGGACCTGCTGCGCCATTATCTCGGCACGATGGCCGCGAAGGGCATCGCCATGCCGGACTGGGAGGCGGCGTGGACGCGTTATTGCCAGAACATGATCTGGGGTGTCGTGATGTGGCACGCGACACCGGTAGGTCTCTACGACGAGGAGCGGCTCTCGATCCTTCTCGATCGATGCCGGGTCGCCGTCGGTGATCTCGGCAGCTTTGCAAAGCTGGGGTGCGGCTTATGAGGGGGCCGATCCGGTTCGACGGCCAGGTCGCGATCGTCACTGGCGCCGGGAGCGGGATCGGTCGCGGCTTTGCGCTCGAACTCGCGGAGCGCGGCGCGCGCGTCCTTGTCAACGACTGCGGGGAGGGGTCGGTCGGCGCGGACCGGCCGGCCGAGCGCGTGGCAGCGGAGATCGTCGCGGCGGGCGGTGATGCCGCCGCAGATACGACTGCGGTGGGGTCGTCGGCGGCCGCCGCCGCGATCGCAGGTGCTGCGATTGCCGCCTTCGGGCGGATCGATATCCTCGTCAACAATGCCGGAATTTGCATCACCGGCAAATTCGAAGCGCTCGATGACTTCGCGGCGGAAAATGTCATTCGCACCAACCTGCTCGGGCCTTATGCGCTGATGCGCGCGTGCTGGGATCCGATGCGGGCCAGCGGCGGGGGGCGCGTCCTGAACATATCGTCGAATGCATCAATGGGGATCGGGTCCAATGCTCCTTATGCGATGAGCAAGTCGGGCCTCCTGGGGTTGTCGCTCGATGCCGCCGTCGATGGCCTGGAGGCGGGAATATGGGTCAACGCGATGTTGCCGACCGCCTTTACGCAGATGACTGAGCGGATTCCCGACCCGGCCTTCGTGGCCTGGTACCGGCGATGCTTTCCGGTAGAGGCCGCGGTCCGACCGATGCTTTATCTCCTCAGTGAGCAATCATCGGTGACCGGCCAGATATTCTCATCGGGGGGCGGGCGCGTCGCGCGGATTGCTTTCGTCAAAGGGCGCGGGGTTCTCGACGCCGCCATGACGCCCGAAGGCGCGCGCGCGCGGATCGAGGATATCACGGGTTTCGAGACGCCGGCGATCTTGTGCAGTCAGGCCGACGATTCGAGACAATATGCCCTCGATTTCCCGCGCGCCGATGGCGAGGCCGGCCTCTCGCTGGATGCGGTGCGGCGAACGGAGTGAACAGCTTGAGCCCGAATATGACTGGACGCGTCGCCTTGGTAACCGGGGCCGGGAAGGGCCTCGGTCGATCCTATGCTCTCTGGTTTGCGCGTCGCGGCGCGACGGTAATCGTCAACAACCGGACACAGGCGAATCGGCCCTCGTCGGCGCGCGCGGTCGTCGAAGAAGTCCGCGCGGCGGGGGGCGTGGCGGAGATTGATGAGCATGACGTTCAATCCGAGGCCGGGTGCCAGGCCATGGTGCAGGCGGCAGTCGATGCGTTCGGTCGTCTCGATATCCTCGTCGCCAACGCAGGCGTCGACGACAAGGCGTCCTATGACGAATTGTCGGCGGAGGTTTTTCGGCGCGTCATGGACGTCAACTTCTGGGGAACCGTGTATCCCGTCATCGCCGCTATTCCCCATATGGTCGCTTCGCGCTACGGTCGCATTGTCGCCACCCTTTCGACCGCAGGACTTTTCGGTCAACCAAGATCAGCCTATTATGGTGCGTCGAAATCGGCGCTGGTGGGGATGATCCGGTCGATGGCGCTCGATATTCCGGACGATATGGACATTCGCCTCAACATGATCGCGCCTGCAGGGTTCACCGAAAAGGCCCGTCCCTACATCGATCCCAGGCACGAACAATTCATGTCGCCTGACCGGGTGGCGCCGGTCGTAGGCTGGCTCGCCAGCGATCTTTGCGACCGCTCCGGTCTCATCCTCCATGCGGGTTGCGGGCGCGTGCGGCGGGTGCAGATCGTCGGCGCGCCGCCCATGGAAATCCGCGACGACGATGTCGCGTGCTGTTGGCCGCAGCTTGATGACATGCGGGGAGCAGAGGAGTTTGCCATGTCCTTTGCGGCAGGCCGGTCGATGAATCCCGAAATATACGACTAGCGCCGGGCAGCAGATGTCTCTGCGCCTCGCCGGAAACTGACGTCGACGCACAACGAATCTCCCGAGCGGTGAAAGAAGTCAGAAGGCGGCGTCGATCTTTCTGAATGCCAACGTGTCGAGGCGCTTCGCCAGATCATATTCGGGTCCGATGGGAGCCGACGAGAATTTCACGATCACCGTCCGCGCGCGACGGTTGATGTGGAGATGCTGTCCGAAGCCACCATGGGCCTCGATGATGTCCCCCTCGGGCGGAAGCCACCAGAAGTCGTGATAACCATAGCCGGGCAGGGCCCAGCTTCCGTCGG
This sequence comes from uncultured Sphingopyxis sp., assembly GCA_966417555.1. Classification (GTDB taxonomy): domain Bacteria; phylum Pseudomonadota; class Alphaproteobacteria; order Sphingomonadales; family Sphingomonadaceae; genus Sphingopyxis. Next base: position 5,539 of record CBJKNR010000041.1, on the reverse strand, counting down.
GGACGGCGAGGGCAGTGCGCGCGGAGGCGGAGAACAGACGGTCCGTCACCCGCGCCGGGACGATCTGCCTCGGCCCATGACGGCCACGTTGCCGCAGCATTTCGCCAAAACGCGCAAGATCGCGGGCCGTAGCGCTCATACCGCCGCCCATCATCGCGATTCCGGCAGGGTCGACTGTCACATAGGCATCGGCTGTCATTCCCAGCGGCTGCCAGATTCGCTCGCTGATAAGCTTGGCCGGGCTCTGGCCGGTCACGCGCGAAATAACCCACGCGATGGCCTCGGGATGGACGCTCTTATATATAAATCCCTTGCCGTGCGCGCCGTCCTGAGGGAGACGCTCGAGCAGTTCGTAAATGCTGAGTGGGCCGTCATAGCCTTCGGGTGGCGGAAAAAGGCCGGCGGCAACACCATAATAGCGACGCACATCGGAGTTGGAATTTTTGATGTCCTCGTCATATCGGACCGCTGCCCGCATATCGAGGGTTTGCTGGACCGTTGCTTTTCCCCATGCTGAACCGGCGAGTTCGGGAACGTAGAAGCTGATCGGCTTTTGCGGATCGATCCGGCCCTCGTCGATGAGCATGCCTGCGAGCAGGCCGGTGAAGGACTTGGTCATCGATTGCATGGTGTGGGGTTCGGCGGGATCCATGTCCGCGACATATCCCTCGAAGATGATCTTCCCGTCGTGCATGATCAGGAGGGCATCGCTGTGAGTGCGAAGGAGCCATTCCTCGGGTCGGACTAGCGTGCCGTCGATATCCTCGAAAGCCGGTAGGTCGATCGATCGGCCTATGGGCAATTCCTCCGTTGCTTGCGGTCCGCGCCGGATCGCAATCGACGGCAGCAGAATGCGCATATGGGTCAGCGTCCAGTGAAGATTCGCCGCATCGACCTGTGTCTTGCGGGTAACGCGCTTGGCCGGCGGCGGAGGGAATCCCGTCATGACGGCCGGATCGGCGCTCGCGGGAAGAACTTGCGGGGACGCGTTCGCCGCGAGAAGCAGCAGTCCAAGCGGCAACAATTTCCTGAGCATGGGCACATCCTGGCGTAAGTGTGCCGAGCGTAACCCCCCCCGCTATGGTCGGATTCTCACGCCCGGCGCTTCGGGGTTGCGATGAATTCAGCAGCCTTGCGAGCCAACCGCGGTCCCGTCAATGGCAGCGGAAGATATCAGCTATGTGTTGGGTGGGTGTCATCGGGCCGGCAGGCGTTGCTCTAGATAGCGGCACTGTATACCACCCGCTTCGAATTGCGGAGAGCCTGCGTGCGCTCCGCTCAACCATGGCCGCCAATGATGCGGCCGAAACCTTGGGAGGGGTTATGACGAAGCTTTCAACGATCCTGCTGGCGGCGACTGCCTTGGCCTGTCCGACAACGGCCTTTGCTCAGTCGCAGGCGCCGGAGGATGTCACCGGCGAGCAGACCGAGACCGGGGCCGCAGATAATTCGGGCGACATTGTTGTCACCGCGATGCGCCGCGAGACGCGGCTTCAGGATACGCCGCTGGCGGTGTCGGCGATCGGGGCGGAGAATCTGGAGACGCGCGGCGTCAATGGTCTTACCGACCTTTCGACCGGTTCGGTGCCCGGCATGAACTTCGTTCCCTTCGCCGGAACGCCCTCCATCATCGGAATTTCCGCGCGCGGCATCAACGTCGTCGATCCGACGCAGGGCACGCAGGAAATGGCGGTTCCGATCTATATCGACGGTGTGCCCCTCGGCCGCGGGCAGGGGCTGGGGCTCGACCTGATCGATCCCGAGCGGATCGAGTTTCTGCGCGGACCGCAGGGGCAGCTGTTCGGCCGCAACGCGGAGGCGGGCGCGGTCCAGTTCGTATCGCGGCGCCCCTCAGGCGAGCTGGGTGTCGATGCCAGCCTGCAGATCGGAAGCTACGGGCTCGATCGTGAGCGGCTTCGTGTCGATCTTCCTGAGTTTGCCGGCATCCGCCTCCAGGCGTCGCTGATCCATTCGAAGCATAATGCCTATACGCGAAACGTTCCCAAGGGCGTCTACAGCCAGCAGGCCGATTACGGTTTGCTCGATTCGTTCGGCTACCGCATCGCCGTCGAGTTCAGCCCGGTCGACAATCTTCGCTTCAACTATGTGTACGACAATGCCGACATCGACGATTCGCAACCCTATCTGGTCTGGGTGCCGGTCGATATTGTCGGGCGCCCGCCCTTTTCGCCGCAGCCGGCCGGTTTCGACTATCCCTCGCGCGTGAACAGCCCGATCTTTAACGAAATCTTCAACACGCGCTCCAGCGGGCACGCGCTTACCATTCAGTATGACGCGACCGCCAATCTGACGTTCAAGTCGATCACATCCTATCGCAAGGCAAGCCGCCACGGGTCGAGCACGCTCGGCGATGCGCTCGTCGCCGGGGGCTCGTCGACCGGGATCGTACGGTCGAATGCGCGCGAGGATGTCGAGCAGAATCAATGGTATCAGGAAGTACAGGCTATCGGCAGCTGGGATCGTCTCGACGTGACGATCGGCGGAACCTATTTCAAGGAAAAGGTCGACGACGAGCGGCGGTCCTACCTCACGGGGCCCGGCTTCAACGCGCCCGCGCTCGGGCTGAGCGCCTCGCTTCGCAACTGCGTCGGGCTGGAGCGCTGCCTGACGGCCCGTTCGGAGCAGAATGCGACGTCGACGTCTTATGGCATTTACGGCCAGGCCAGCTATCGGCCCTTCGACCGGCTCGAACTTACCGCGGGCATCCGCTATTCGGACGACAGCAAGGTCGCCGAGCGGACCTATATCCAGCCGCTCGCGTTGCCGCCCTATCTGGAATCGAGCCCGTCGGGCGCGCTGCCGCCGATCCGGCGCTTCGACGCCAAGCGCTGGGATCCGGCTTTCTCGGTCAAATATGATCTCACCTCAGACATCAACGCTTATGTCCGCTACGCAACCGCTTACCGCGCAGGCGGCACCAATGTGCGCTCGTCCATCTTCGCTGCCTATAAGGAAGAGGAAATCGAGACCTGGGAAGTCGGTCTCAAATCGCAGTTCCTCGACAGGCGCGTCACGTTCAACCTGGCTCTGTACCACAATCGCATGAAGGGCCTTCAGACGTCGATCCAGGAAGCGCCGTCGACCAATCCGTCCCTGACCGCGACGGTCAACCGCATAACTCCGACCAAAACCAAGGGGGTCGAGGCCGAATTGTTCATCCGGCCCACGGACAATCTGACGCTGTCCGCCGGCTACAGTCTTATTTCCACGCCCAAATGGGTCGAGTTCGACAATCCGCTGACCGCAGCGGTAGACGTCGCGCGCTTTTACACCACCCAGGCTCCGCGCCACTCGGGTAACTTCGCGGCGGACTATGAAACCGGCCAGCTGCCAATGGGCAAGCTTGCCCTGCATCTCGACTATGCCTGGGCCACGGGCCATTGGTCGACTGGCGGCGGTATTCTGGTCTCGACGATGGGCCCCAACTATGTGCGCCCGGCGGCGAAGACGAACATGCTGAACGGCCGCATTTCGCTCAAGGATATCCCGGCGGGCGCGATCAACGCCGAGGTGGCTGTCTTTGGCAAGAATCTGCTCAAGGATACCAACTATACCTATGGCTTTGACGGCGCGGCTTCGGGCGGTGGCTTCGGCGCCTATCTGAACGCGCCGCGCACGTTCGGCGTCGAATTCAGGGTTAAATATTAAGACGCAACCTGGCGCGAACGAGAATCTGGCAGTGCGCGCGAGGAGATATTCCCCTCGCGCGCATCTGCGACCGGGACGCGCGGCCCGACGGGCAATAGCGACCGCGTGAAGTGGGCATGCAGGGCGTAGGTGGCTCCCGCTCCGATAATTTCAGGCGCGAGGGTAACCGTAGAAGTGGAAGCGGCGGTAAAATGCTCCGGCAGCAACCGGGGTTCTGGAGGTGATTATGCCTTACGCATCCTATCTTTATGCCGCGACCGCAATCATCTTTCTCTGTGAGATTCTGGCAGGGCGGCATCGCAATATTTATTCCAGGGCGGACTGGTGGGTCACGCTCGGATGCATATCTACCAGCCTCGCCGTGACCCGCCCCCTTGCGGCGCTTCTCATCGCATGGGTGATCGGGCTGGCATTGCCGGCATGGCGTGGTATTTTGGCCGGGACGGATCCGATCCTCGCCTTTATCGCCGTCTTCTTTGCGACCGAGTTCGCATTTTATTGGGTGCATCGCTGGGCGCACGAGGCGCAGGGCAAGCGTCACAGCTGGCTCTGGAAGCTGCACAGAACGCACCATTCGGGCAAATATATGAACGTCACGGTGACGTTGAGGGTCAATCCCTTCTGGTCATTCGTCGTGTCGACGCCGTGGGTTCTGGCGGTGGCGACCTATCTGGGGCTCGGGCAGGCGGCCGGCTATACGATATTGATAATTTACGGCTGGAACCTCATCACCCACGCTCATTTTCGGTGGGACGACGCAATACGCCGCCACCGCACGCTTGGACCGGGCTTTAGGGCGCTCGAACATATTCTCGTGTCACCCGGCATGCATCATTCGCACCATGGTTATGGGAAAGATGGCGGAAATTTCCGTAACTATGCCGTCACCCTCGCGCTATGGGACTGGATGTTCGGTACGCTTTACATACCCGACGGTCGGCCGTGGAAATATGGCGTGCCGGGCCCTAATCCCCCCTGGTCCGAGGAAGTCCTGTTTCCGCTGGTCGGCTCGGGCGCCGCGCGAGTCAGTGCGGAAGGGGACGCGGGCTGACAAAGCGTCGGCAGCTCATTCAAATCGGAGGCACCGTCAATCGTTGATCAGCGCGTATCCGGCCAGCGGCGCTAAAGCCTCGACGCCGCCATCGACCGCGAGTTGCACACCGTTCACGAAACGCGCCTCGTCGCTGGCAAGGAAGACGACCGCCTGCGCAACGTCCCAGGCATCGCCCTCGATACCCAGCGGACTGACCTTCCGGCGTGCTTCGCGCATCGCGGCCGGGATCTTGGCCATCGCATGAGGTGTGAGAACATGGCCGGGCGCGACCGTGTTCACCCGGATGCCTTGCCGGCCATATTGCACGCCGAGCTCGCGCGAAAACTGAGCCAGCGCGGCCTTGGATGGGCCATAAGCCAGCGCCCCCATGGCGCGCATGCCCGCCAGCGAGGAAATATTGACGATCGAGCCCCCGCCGCCGCGGGCCATTTCGGGCACGGCAAACTTGCACATGAGCATGGCGCTCGAGAGGTTGACGGCAAGAATGTGGTTCCACTGATCGAGCTCGACAACGTCAAGCCTGACTGGCGTGGAGATACCGACATTGTTTACGAGCAGATCGATGCGCCCGAAGCAGGCGATGCTTTCCCTGACGAGGGCCTGGCAATCCTCGGGGCGGCTGACGTCGCCGGCAAATGAGCGTGCACTGCCGCCGTGCGCCTCGATTTCCCTGGCGGTACGGGCTGCACGCTCCCCGTCGATATCGGCGCACATCACGAGCGCGCCCTCGCGGGCGAGGAGAAAGGCGATCGCACGCCCGATACCGATCTCGTCGCCGTCGGCGCCGGCGCCGGTCACGATCGCGACCTTCGCCGC
>CBJKNR010000040.1:0-15068 GCA_966417555.1 uncultured Sphingopyxis sp. | reverse complement strand
AACCACTGCGATGCCGCGGCAAGCGCCGAGGGGTAGGTTCCCGCCTCACCCAGCGCCAGCGGGATGCGCGCGATGACGAAGCCGAAGGTGGTTGTCGCCAGTACCTGCGCGAAATGGCCGACCGTCCACATGCCCATCGCCAGCAGATAGCCCGCGCGCGGGCCGATGCGGTCGATCAGCCAACCGAAGGCGAGGAAGCCGAGCCCGTAGCAGATCTGGAAATAGCCGGTGATGTCGCCGTAACCGGTGTTGGTCCAGCCATAGAGGGCTTCCAGCTGCGGCTTGAGCACGCCGAGCACCAGCCGGTCGATGTACGACAGCACGACAGCGGCGAAGAGCAGGCCGCAGATGACCCAGCGGATGCGCCCGCGCGGCTTGGGCACCGGCTCAACGGCGGCGCCGGGCGCCATGGCGGCGGCCCCGGCAAGATCGCCCACGACGCTCACCAATTGTACATCGTGCCGTCTTCGAGCCGGTTCACCGGCAGGAAGGCGCGTTGATATTCATAGCCCTTGGCGAGTTCCTCGTCGATGTCGACGCCGAGACCCGGTTCGTCGCCGGGATACATCATGCCGTCCGCAAAGCTGTAGGCGTGCGGAAAGACCGCGTCGGTCTCGGGCGTATGACGCATATATTCCTGGATACCGAAATTGGGCACCGACAGGTCGAAATGCAGCGCTGCCGCCATGCACACCGGCGACAGGTCGGTCGCGCCATGGCAACCGGTCCGGATCTGGTAGAGATCGGCGAGTGCAGCGATGCGGCGCAGATGCGTGATCCCGCCGGCATGGACCACGGTCGCACGGATATAGTCGATCAGCTGGTTCTGGATCAGCTCGCGGCAATCGTGGATCGAATTGAAAATCTCGCCCACCGCGAGCGGCACGGTCGTGTGCTGGCGGATCAGCCGGAACGCTTCCTGATTTTCGGCGGGGGTCGCGTCCTCGAGCCAGAAGGGGCGATAAGGCTCGAGGTCCTTGCCGAGCCGTCCGGCCTCGATCGGGGTCAGACGGTGGTGGATATCGTGCAGCAGATGGACGTCCCAGCCGAGTGCCTCGCGCGCGGCGGCGAACAGCTCGGGCACGACGCGCAGATATTTGCTCGTGTTCCAGACATTCTCGGTCGGGAGGTCGGCATCGGCCGGTTCGTAGAAATATTTGTCCTTCGACACGCCATAGGTCGATGCCATCCCTGGCACTCCGCACTGCAGGCGGATCGCCTTGTAGCCCTGCCGCCGGTAATCGAGCGCGACCGCGATCGTGTCCTCGATCGTCGTGCCGTTGGCATGGCCATAGACCATCACCCCCTCGCGGCTGGCACCGCCGAGCAGCTGGTACACCGGGAGCCCCGCAAGCTTGCCCTTGATGTCCCACAAGGCGGTGTCGACCGCCGCGATCGCGGTCATTGTCACCGGCCCGCGCCGCCAATAGGCGCCCTTGTAGAGATATTGCCAGATATCCTCGATGCGGTGCGCGTCGCGGCCGATCAGGCAGGGGACGACATGGTCGGACAAATAGCTCGCGACCGCGAGTTCGCGGCCGTTGAGCGTCGCGTCGCCGACCCCGGTAGTGCCGTCGTCGCACTCGATCTTGAGCGTGACGAAGTTGCGCCCCGGGCACGTGATGATGACGCGGGCAGATATGATCTTGGGCATTTTTTCCTCAGGCAATTTCGAGCGTGACGGTCTGGAGGTTCCCGCTGTCGGGGCCGGTCATGATGTCGAACAGGCCCGGCTCGACCACCTCACGCATCTCGCCATTCCAGATGGCGAAAGCGTCGGGATCGAGCGTCATCGATACCGTGCGGCGCTCGCCGGGCCTCAGCGAAACGCGTGCGAAACCCCTGAGCGCCTTGATCGGCTGGGTCACCGATGCAACCTGATCGCGGATGTAGAGCTGGACGACCTCGTCGCCCTGCCGGTCACCGACATTGGCGACGTCGACTTCGACCGTCACGCTGCCGCCCACCCCGATCCGCGGCGCCGACAGGCGCGGCTGGCCGAGTTCGAATCTGGTATAGCTGAGCCCATGGCCGAAGGGGAAAAGCGGCTCGGTCGTATCGAACAGATATCCGCGCCGGGCCGAAGGCTTCGCATCGTAGAACACCGGCAGCTGGCCGACATGGCGCGCGACGGTGACCGGCAGCTTGCCGCCCGGACTATGGTCGCCGAACAGCACCGACGCCATCGCATGCCCGCCCTCCTGTCCCATATACCAGCATTCGAGGAGTGCATTGGCCTGCGCGGCGACGGTGGGCCACGACGGCGGCCGCCCGTTGATCGCAACGACCACCACGGGCTTGCCGGTGGCCTTCATCGCGAGGAAAAGTTCGTTCTGCTCGCCGACGAGGTCGAGGCCTGTGCGATCGCCAAGATGGTTTTTGGCATAGCCTTCGCGGCTCGTCTGTTCGGTATCGCCGATCGCCAGCAGGATCACATCGGCGGTTTTCGCGACTTCGACCGCCTCGGCGATCAGCTGGCGGTTCCTTGCCGGGTCGGCGAGCAGAATTTCGTTGGCCGACCGGTCTTCGCTCTGCGTGATGAAAACCCCCTGCGCATGGACGACCTCGGCCTTGCCGGCGAGCCGCGCACGCACGCCATCGAGCAGCGATATCGGGTTCGTCGGGATCGACGAATAGCCGCCGAGCCGCGCGACCGCGGCATTGGGCCCGATCACCGCCACCCGCTTGTGCGCGCCGGGCCGCAGCGGCAGCGTCCCGTCGTTGGTCAGCAGCGTGATCGCCTTGACCGCGGCTTCGCGCGCCAGCGCCAGCGCCTCGGCATTGGCAGTCAGCTTCGCGGCGGCGCGCTGATCGACCGGTGCGGCTTCGAACAGCCCGGCGCGGAACTTGAGCGTCAGTATCCGTCGGCACGCCTGGTCGACCAGCGCGAGTGGCACCTTGCCCGCGCGCACCTGGTCGCCGAGCGTGCGAAATGCCTCGCCGTCGGGCAGGTCGCTGTCGACCCCGGCGATCAGTGCGAGCTTTGCCGCCGCGGCAAGGTCCGGCGCGATATGATGCAGCGTCGCGAGTTCGCCGATCGCGGCATAATCGCTGACGATCGCGCCGTCGAAACCCCATTCGCCGCGCAGCACGTCGTGCAGCAGCCAGCGGTTGGCGTGACTTGGAACCCCGTCGATCTCGTTGTACGACGGCATCACCGCCGCGATGCCGGTCTTCGCGACGATCTTGCGGAACGGCGGGAAGAAGCGTTCGCGCAATTCGCGTTCGGCGAGCGGCGCGGGCGCGACATTCTCTCCGCTCTCGGGCTGGCCGTGGCCGGTCATATGCTTCAGCGTCGCGAACACCTTGCCCGGCGCCAGTATCTTGCTGCGACCCTGCAGGCCTAGCACCGCGGCGACGCCCATTTCGCCGCAGAGATAGGGATCTTCGCCGAATGTCTCCTCGATCCGGCCCCAGCGCGGATCGCGCGCAATATCGACTACGGGGGACAGCGCGAGCACGGTGCCGTGTGCACGCACTTCGCGCCCGATCACCGCGCTCACCCGTTCCATCAGGCCGCGATCGAAGCTGCCCGCCAGCGCAATCGCCTGTGGAAAGCTCGTCGCGGTCGGCGCCATATAGCCATGCAGGCACTCCTCGTGAAACAGCACGGGGATGCCGAGGCGCGTCGTTGCCGCCCATTTCTGCGTCGCGTTGACGAAGGCGATGGTGTCGGCCGGGGCGCGCCACCGGCCGGTCGTATCGGCAGGACTGTTGTTCGCGGTGGCCGCGCCGCCGCGATCGGACGGCCGCGCCACCTGCCCGAAACCGTCAGGATAGGCACGAGTCGCCTTTGCCGGGTCGAACGCCCGATCGTCATCCATGATGTCGCGCTTGGTCCGCGACAGCGTGATCAGCTGCGCGACCTTTTCGTCGAGCGTCATGCGCGACAGCAGATCCTCGACGCGCAGGTCGATCGGCGCCTTGGGATCGCGGTAGATCGGGCCGGCGGCCCGCGCCGCGACGGGAAGCATCGCAAGCAGCGAAGCCGAAGCGCCCCATCGAAAAAGATCGCGGCGGGACGCCTTTCTCCCGATAGCCGCCACACCCGCCATTCGACCCTCCCATCGATTGAGGCGCAACATTTATGTTGATGCCGTCGCCGTGATACCGCTAACATGGACGGCGAGATAAGGGGTTGTCAATGCCCGTTGCGATGCACCAGCGCGAAACGCGCGGTACAGGGAGAGGTCAATGAAGCTTAACGTTCGCCATGCATCGATAGCAGCCATCATAGCCTGCGCGCTTGCCAAACCCGCCCAGGCCAATGATGGCTATCAGCTCTGGCTGGGCGGCGCGGCCGAACAGGCTGCCCCTGCCGCGATCGAATTGCGCGGCGATTCGCCAACATTGCGGATCGCGGCGGAGGAACTGCGCCGGGGCCTGCCGACGCTTCCCCTCCCGGTGCTGCTGGCGCGCACCGATAATCCCGCCGTCTCCGCGCTGCGGCTCGACACCGCCGCGCTGGGCGCCGAAGGCTATTGCGTGCGGCGTGCGACCATCGACGGCCGCGCCGTCACGCTCGTCACCGCGACATCCGACATCGGCATCCTCTACGGCGCCTTCGCCCTGCTGCGCCACGCGCACAGCGGCGGTGACCTGACCGACATCGACCTGGCGTCGAAGCCCCGCACGAAACTGCGCCTGCTCAACCATTGGGACAATCTCGATGGCGTGGTCGAGCGCGGTTATGCCGGTCAGTCGCTGTGGGACTGGTGGACGCTGCCCGACTTCAGGGATCCGCGCTACACCGACTATGCCCGCGCGAACGCCTCGATCGGCATCAACGGCACCGTGCTCAACAATGTCAACGCCAAGGCGATCAGCCTCACCGCCCCCTATATCGCCAAGGCCGCGGCGCTCGCCGACGTTTTCCGTCCCTATGGCATCAAGGTCTATCTTTCGGCGCGTTTTTCCGCCCCGATCGAGATCGGCAGCCTGAAAACCGCCGATCCGCGCGACCCTGAAGTGGCGGCATGGTGGAAAGCGAAGAGCGATGAAATCTATCGCGCCATCCCGGATTTCGGCGGCTTCCTGGTCAAGGCCAACAGCGAGGGCCAGCCCGGTCCGCGCGACTATGGCGCGACCCATGCCGAGGGCGCCAACATGCTCGCGGCGGCGGTCGCCCCGCGCGGCGGCATCGTGATGTGGCGCGCCTTCGTCTATGCCGACACCGATCCCGAGGACCGCGCAAAGCAGGCCTATACCGAATTCAAGCCGCTCGATGGCCGGTTTGCCGATAACGTGCTGGTGCAGGTCAAGAATGGCGCGATCGACTTCCAGCCGCGCGAGCCTTTCCATCCGCTGTTCGGGGCGATGCCGAAAACGCCGCTGATGGCCGAGTTCCAGATCACCAAGGAATATCTCGGCTTCGCGACCCACCTCGCCTATCTCGGCCCGCTGTTCGAGGAGGTTCTGGACGCCGAGACCGGCGTGCGACGCGGCGAGACCGTCGCCTCGGTCGTCGATGGCGAGGCCGAGGGGCACAAGCTCAGCGGCATGGCGGGCGTTGCCAATATCGGACGTGACCGCGACTGGTCGGGCAGCAGCTTCAATCAGGCGAACTGGTACGTCTTCGGCCGCCTTGCGTGGGATCCGACGCTGTCATCCGAAGCGATCGCGCGCGAATGGGCGGCGCAGACCTTCGGCAACGACCCGGTCGTGATCGACACGGTGCTGCGCATGATGATGCGATCGCGCGAGGCGGTGGTCGATTATACCGGGCCGCTGGGGCTTACCCATTTGTTCGCGACCGGCCATCATTATGGGCCGGGCCCCTGGATCTCCGACCTCGCGCGGCCCGAATGGAACCCCGTCTATTATCATCGCGCCGACAAGCACGGCATCGGTTTCGATCGCACCCGCACCGGCAGCAACGCGGTGGCGCAATATGCGCCGCGCATTGCCAAAATGTATGCGAACCCCAAAACCACGCCGGCCGAAGACCTGCTGTGGTTTCATCATCTGCCATGGGATTACCGGATGCCGGACGGCTTGACCTTATGGACCGAGATGGTTCGGCGCTACGATCGCGGCGTCGCCACGGTCGGCGAAATGCGCCGCGACTGGGCGACGCTGAAACCCCGCATCGACGCCGAACGCTGGACGAAGACCGACAGCTTCCTCGCCGTGCAGGAACGCGAGGCGCGCTGGTGGCGCGACGCGAGCCTCAGCTACTGGATGTCGATCAATGGCCTTCCGCTTCCCCAGGGAGCGGCGAAGCCCGAGCACGACCTCGACTGGTACAAAGCGCAAAGCTTTCCCTTTGCGCCCGGCAACCCGAAATGAGGATCAGCAGCTTTTGCCCGCCGCCCAGTCGATCGCATTGCCGATGAGTGTGCGATGCATTGGCTTGGCATAGCGGTGCGCCTGATGCCCGAGAGCAGAAAAAATCGCGCGGCCGCGCGCCACGCAGCGCGTCCAGACGATCGGGTGCAGCTTGCCCATCCGCTGCCCGGGCGCCGGGCGGTAGCTCGCCTCGTCGAGCGTCGCGAGGATGCGTGTGCCTTGGCCGACCGGCACGCGGTCGAACGCGTACCATTCCTCGATCCGCGTCCATCTGACGGGGAGGCCGCGCATCGCGCGATGCCCCGGCTCGGCGACGTGAATATCGCCTTGCTGAAACTGGTCGGGCCGCGAGGTGTGGCCGATGAAATGCACGCCGAGCAGCGCGTCGCGATACCAGTCCCAGGCATAGTCGTGATCACCGCCCGCGCCGTGGAGAAGGACGACCCCGCCGCCCTTCTCCACCCACGCGCGGAATGCGGCGCGCTGCGGCTCGGTGAAGATATTGCCGCTATTCGAATTGAGCACCACGACGCGAAAACGCCTGAGGTCGCGCGCGTTCATGATCGCGGCATTCTCGGTCGCGAAGACGTCGCGGCCGCCCGCCCGCACGATGTCCTGCACCGCACGCGTCGCCGCCACAATCTGTTCTCCGTCGCGAAAACCGTTGGTTTTCGACAGCACCAGCACCGCGCCGCGCTTCAATCGCGGGACCGCCGGCGCAGTCTCGTCCATCACCGGGGCCGGCCAATATTTCGGGTTCTTCACATAGGGCGCGACCTGCAACTCCAGCGCGAGCGCCAGCATCATTTCCAACATCTCTCGCCTTTCCGCTCCGGCGCGATTATGGGGCGCACCATGGACCCTCGCCCGAAAGGACGTGCATGAAGGACGGTCGCGGCCCGAGACGCCAGCGCAACGTACCGACGATCAGCGACGTTGCGGCGCATGCCGGCGTGTCGCCGATGACGGTCAGCCGTGTGATCAATGGCGAAACCAATGTTCGCGAGGAAACGAAGCAGCGTGTCGAGGAAGCGATCGCGGCGCTGAACTATGCCCCGAACGCCGCTGCGCGCACATTGGCGGGCGGCGACGACATCCGTATCGGCCTGCTCCATTCCAACCCGTCCTTCGCCTATCTGAGCGAATTTCTGGTCGGCAGCCTCGATCAGGCGAGCCGCAGCAACGTGCATCTGGTGGTCGAGAAATGCGACGACGAAGGCAGCGGGAATCCGGCCATCGACCATCTGCTCGGCGGCCGGATCGACGGGGTCGTACTGCCCCCGCCGCTCAGCGATTCGTCGCCGGTTCTCGCCGCACTGAAGGAAAGCGGCGTGCCCGTCGTTGCGGTCGCGACCGGACGTGCGCCGGACTGGGCGCTGTCGGTCAGCATCGACGACCGCAAGGCAGCCTATGACATGACGCGTCATCTGATGGCGCTCGGCCATATCCGGATCGGCTTCATCACCGGCAATCCCAACCAGACGGCGAGCGCCGAACGTCTCGCCGGGTATCGCGCCGCGCTCGCCGAGGGCAAGCTGCCCGACGCGCCCGAACTGGTCGCCGAAGGACTGTTCACCTACCGCTCGGGCCTCGACGCTGCCGAACTGCTGCTCGACGTCGCCGACCCGCCGACCGCGATCTTTGCCTCCAACGACGACATGGCCGCAGCAACGGTCGCGATCGCGCATCGCAAGGGGCTGGACGTACCGGGCGACCTGACGGTGTGCGGTTTCGACGATACCGCGCTGGCGACAACGATCTGGCCCGAGCTTACCACGATCCGCCAGCCGGTGACCGACATGTCGCGCACCGCGGTCGAGCTGCTCGTCCGCGCGATCCGCGCCCGCAAGGGCCAGGGTGCGGCCATCGACAATCCGCACGTGCTGGCCTCCTACGAGCTGATCCGCCGGCAATCCGACGCAGCCCCGCGCCGCCGTCCGACGACGCGAAAGCCGCGCTGAGAGCTTCTAGCCCTGCATATCCTCGAGTTCGCGTCCACGCGTCTCGACGACCATCCGCTGCACGAAGAAGAAGGAAATCGCCGCGAACAGCGCATAGCCGACATAAGTGACGGCGAGGCCCGGCGACACCGCAAGCGCCGGAAAGCTCACCGAGATCAGCGCATTGGCGATCCACTGCGCGAAACCGGCGACCGCAAGGCCCGATCCGCGAATCTGGTTCGGGAACATCTCGCCCAGCATCACCCACATGATCGGACCCCAGCTGAGGTTGAAGAAGATCACGTAGAGATTGGCTGCGATCAATGCGATCAGCCCGTTGTTGCCGGGCAGCGACAGACCGCCATCGGCGCCCGTCACCGCGGTCGAGAAGGCATAGGCAACGACGCCGAGCGTCGCCGCCATGCCCGCCGAGCCGATCAGGAGCAGCGGCTTGCGGCCGATCCGGTCGACGAGAAGGATCGTCGCAAGGCAGGCACCGATCGACAGCACGCCCGACAGGATATTGGTCTGCAGCGCATAATCTTCCGAAAAACCGACCGCTTCCCACAAAGTCGCGCCATAATAGAAAACGACATTGATACCGACGAACTGCTGGAACACCGCGAGTCCGATACCGGTCCACACGATCGGGCGGACCTTGCCTGAACCTTTGTCGATCAGGTCCGACAGCTTCGGCCGATGATGATCGGCGGCGAGGCTGTTGCGGATCTCGGTCACCTTGCGGTCGGCCTCCGCGGTGCCGAACAGCCGCGTCAGCACCGTATGCGCCTCCTCTTCGCGGCCGCGCGCAACGAGGTAGCGGGGGCTTTCGGGGATGACGAGCAGCGCAAGGAAATAGATCGCGGCGGGAATGGCCTGCAGCCAGAACATCCAGCGCCAGGCGGGATATCCCATCCAGAACTCCGACGTCGAACCGCCAGCGTAGCGGGCGAGCGCGAAGTTGGCGACGAAGGCGCCGGTCAGGCCGGTGATGATCATCACCTGCTGCACGCTTGACAATCGCCCGCGGATATTGGCCGGCGTCACTTCGGAAATATAGACCGGCGAGATGACGCTCGCCGCCCCGACCCCCAGACCGCCGATGATACGCGCGATGATGAAAATGATCGACGAGGATGCCGCGCCCGCGAGGATGGCACTGAGAAGGAACAGGATCGCCGAGAGCATCATCACGCCGCGACGGCCGATCCGGTCCGCGAGGCGCCCTGCACCGAACGCACCGATCGCCGAACCGACGAGGATCGCACCGACGTTGACGCCGATGCCGAGCTTGCCGAGATCGAAGGCGCTCTCCAGCCCCTTCTGCGTTCCGTTGATCACGCCCGAATCATAGCCGAACATGAAACCGCCGATCGTTGCCACTGCCACGATCGCGACGATAAACCCCATATTGACCCGGCCCCCGGCCGGCTGCGCCACACTCGCCATCTCACCCGCTCCCTTTCATATTTTGGCCGGTGTCACCGGCAGACCGGCAACGCCGGGATCGAATGCAAACAGATCGCCCGCCAGCGGCTGGGCCGCCAGCGCAGCGGCGTCGAGCCCCTTGCGCGCGGTCGTGGCATAGGCGGTTGTCAGACCGTCACCACCAAATGCGACCTTCGTCACGTTGGACACAGGAAAGCGGATGAATTGCATCAGCTTGCCCGCCGGATCGTAACGCCGCACGCCCCAGCCGCCATAGAGTGCGACCCACAGGCACCCCTCGGCATCGATCACCGAACCATCGGGGTAACCCGCGTCATCCTCGATCACGATATGACGTTCGGGCACCCCCAGATCGCCGTTCCCGTCGACCGCAACGCGCCAGATCGTCTTGCCCAGCGTATCGGTGTGATAGAGCGTGCGCGCATCGGCGCTGATCGCCGGGCCGTTGGTGATCGCGACCGGCGGCAGGCCGGTGTCGCGGCAGGCTCCGCCGTCGCAGCGATAGAGCCGGCCTGACTCGCGCGCTTCGCCGTCGTCCATGCTGCCAAACCACAGCCGCCCCTCGCTGTCGGTCGCCGCGTCATTGAGCCGGTTGCCGCCAAAATCGGGTTCGGGATCGTGGAGCAGAACGAACCGGCCGCTCGCCGGATCGAACCGGTGCAGCCCCGTCTTCACACCCGCGATCATGTCACCAGCGGCGGCGGGCAGCACCCAGCCGATCTGGTCCGGCGCATCCCAGTGCCGGCTGGCGCCGCCGGCAGGGTCGAAGCGATGGACGCGCCTGCCCTTGATGTCGACGAACCACAAGAGACCGTCGACCCAGACCGGCCCTTCCCCCAGCGTGGCCGCGACGCGAAGGACCGGTTCGACGCTCATGTCAGCGCCATCCCGCATCGACGAAATATTCATGACCGGTGCACATGCGTGCATCGCCCGAAGCCAGGAACAGCGCCAGCGCGGCGACGTCGGCCGGCTGGATCCGCTCGCTGAGGCATTGCGCGGCGACGATCTCGGCCTCGCTCTCGGGTGTGTACCATTTCTCCTGCCGCGGCGTCTGGACATTGCCCGGCACGATCGTGGTCACGCGGATATTGTCACGTCCAAGGTCGCGCGCCAGACTGCGCGTCAGTCCCTCGATCGCCGCCTTTGCGGTCTGATAGAGCACGAGGTCGGGGAGGCCGAGGTGCCAGCTGATCGAACCGAAATTGACGATCGCTCCGCCGCCCGCCGCGCGCATCGCCGGAACCACGGCCTGTGCGGCAAAGAACAGGTGGCGCAAATTGGTCGCCATCCGTTCGTCCCAATAATCAGGCGTGACATCCATCACCGCATGGCGATCGTCGTTCGCGGCATTGTTGAGCAGGATGTCGATCCCGCCCACTTCATCGGTCACCGTCGCCAGACACGCCTTCAGCATATCGACATCACGCAGATCACACGGCAGAAAACGCGTCGTCGGCAACGCGTCGGCAACGCGCCGGCCGGCGTCCTCGTCCAGATCGAGAAAGGCCACCTTCGCGCCTTGAGCGGCAAACGCCTCGACGAGCGCCGCGCCGATTCCGCTCGCACCGCCGGTCACGAGCACACGCTTGCCCGACAGGCTCGGATAGATCGCCCGCTCCGATGCCATGCCACTCGTCACCATCACTGTCACGCCCGTCCCCCCAGCAGGCCACGACCCGCAAGATTCGTCATCAATGCCCCGATCCCGTCGCGCCACGGCGCGGCGTCCCGCGAAGTCACGACGCGGTTGACCAGTCGACCGAGCTTGCCGCTTTCGATCGTGACCACATCGCCGATCTTGTGCGTAAAGCCCCGGCCGGCTTCGTCGCGATCCTGGACCGGCGCGAACAAGGTGCCGAGGAACAGCGCGAAACCGTCGGGATATTGATGCTCGCTCAAGGTCTGGCGTACCAGTTCGAGCGGATCGCGGCTGATCTCGCGCATATTGCATTCGCCCTCGAGCACATAGCCGTCTTCGCCACGGATGCGCAGCCGCACCTCGGCCGCGCGGACATCGTCGAGCGTGAAGCCGTCATCGAACAATCGGACCAGCGGGCCGAGCGAGCAGGAGGCGTTGTTGTCCTTGGCCTTGCCCAGCAACAGCGCCGAGCGGCCCTCGAAATCGCGCAGGTTGACGTCGTTACCCAACATGGCGCCGACGGCGGCGCCGGCGCTGTTCACGAGCAGCGCAATCTCGGGTTCGGGGTTGTTCCAGGTCGAATCCGAGCGGATCCCGATCTCGGCATCGGCGCCCAGGGTCGATAGCACCGGTGCCTTGGTAAATACTTCCGCATCCGGACCGATCGCGACCTCCAGATATTGCGACCAGAGCCCGTCCTCGATCAGCGCGGCCTTGAGCAGGGCCGCTTCGGGCGAGCCGGGAACGACCGAGCGGATCGAACCGCCGACGCGCGCCTCGAGGCGCTCGCGAATGGCCGAGGCAGCACTCCAGTCGCCACGCGCCCGTTCCTCGATCACTCGCTCGATCGCCGATATGGCGAAGGTCACCCCGCACGCCTTGATGCACTGCAGGTCAACCGGGCTCAGGAGATCGACCGAGGAGAGATCGAAGCGGCCCAGCGAGCGCCCGCCCGCACCGCTGAAATCACCACGCTCGATCAACGCTGCGACGGTCGGCGCGATCGCCGACATATCAAATGATTCACCACGCACGACCAGCAGCGGGCTCGGCCCGGCGCCGGTGCGCATGCGGCCGACGAAGATGCCGGCTTCCCAGTCGTCGGGCAGCGCCGACGCGATGTCGTGGGGAGTCCCCTCCATCATTCAAACCTTTTATTCTTGTGATAGCGCTACCAACACACTTGCACGCGCCTTGTCAAGCGTGCAGGAACGTCCCCGAAAAGAGAGCGCGAAATGCCGCCGTCGAGTGGCATCTGATCGAGCCCTGCTTGCCGCTACTCCGCAAGCGCGGTCATCGGCGGCGCTGGTCGATGCGCAGATCATCGAGGCGTTCTTATATGTGCTCAGGGGCAGGAGCGATCACGGCGGCGGCGGATCGAACGGCACTCAAGGAATGTGATTCAGCATCACGGTTGACGGAAACATCGCAGTCGGGCCTCTTGGGGTTGAGAGGAGAGAGACAACGGAACGCGAGGCGCTAGCCGAATGGGTGGGCCGCGAGATCCTGCCGCACGAACGCGACCTGCGGCTGTGGCTGCAGCGGCGGCTTGTTGCCGCTGCCGACGTGGAGGACATCGTGCAGGAATGTTATTGCCGCCTTGCCCAGCTCGATGACGTCGCGCATGTCACGACGCCGCGCGCCTATCTGTTCACCATGGCCCGCAACCTGGCGCAGCGCCAGCGCCAGCGCGCGCGCGTCGTCCGGATCGAAGCGCTGGCGGAGGCCTTCGACGCCGAATGGGAAAGCGACCAGCTTTCGCCCGAACGGTTCGCCGCCGCACGGCAGGAACTCGAACGCGTCCAGGCGGCGCTCTCCACCCTGCCCGAGCGCGCCCGGCGGATTTTCCTCATGCGCAAGGTCGAAGGACTGACCCAGAAGGAAATTGCGGCGGCGATGGGCGTGAGCGAGGCGGTGGTCGAGAATGACGCGAGCCGCAGCCTGCGCGCGATCCTGAAGCTGATCACCGAGCCTGAACCCGGGCAGGGATCATTGTCGGACCGAGGGGTTGCGCATGCGCGATCACGCTGAAGAGGCCGCCATCTGGGCACTGCGTCATCCGCTCGATGCGGCCGGGCGCGCCGAGCTCGAAGCGTGGCTGGCACAGGATCGGCGCCATGCCGGTGCGCTGCTCCGCGCGCAGGCAGGGTTAAGCGCGATCGACCGTGCGGTGACCGCACGTGCGCCGGTCGATGAGGCGAGCACCCCTCCCCGCGCCGCCGCGCCGACGCGGCGCCGGCTGCTCGCGGGCGCCGCCGGCGCAATGGCGGCGGGAATTGCCGGTATCGTCGCGTGGCCCTACCTGATGGTCGAACGCGTAACGACTGCGCGCGGCGAGATCCGGCGGCTGCCGCTCGCCGACGGTTCGGTGGCGACCATCGACACCAGCAGCACATTGCGCGTCGCCATGGCAGACGACATCCGCCGGATCGCGCTGCAGGAGGGACAGGCGTGGTTTCAGGTCGCCAAGGACCGCAAGCGCCCCTTCGTCGTCGATGCCGGCATCGCCCAGGTGCGCGCGGTCGGCACCGCCTTCTCGGTGCGCCGCACGGCCAGCGGCGTGCGCGTCGCGGTCACCGAAGGCAGCGTCGCCGCATGGGCGACCGACAGTGGCGGGACGATGACGATCCTGGAGGCGGGGCAATATGCCACCTTCCGGCCCGGCGCGGCAGCGCCCGAAATCGCGACCGGACCCGCTGCGATCGAGCGATCGCTGGCGTGGCGCAACGGCGAGATCTCGCTGGAAAACGAGACGCTGGGCAGCGCGGTCGAACAGTTCAACCGCTACAATCGCCAGCAGCTGGTGATCACGGACCAGAGCCTGGCCGGCGCGCGGCTGGTAGGGCTTTTCCGGATCGACCGCCCTGCCGATTTTGCCGCGACCTTGAGCGCCTCGCTCGACGTCGCCGTCACCATTACCCCCGGCGAGATCCGGCTGGCGCGAAAAAAGAACCCACTACCCT
This sequence comes from uncultured Sphingopyxis sp., assembly GCA_966417555.1. Classification (GTDB taxonomy): domain Bacteria; phylum Pseudomonadota; class Alphaproteobacteria; order Sphingomonadales; family Sphingomonadaceae; genus Sphingopyxis. The sequence goes on along the minus strand of CBJKNR010000040.1, from coordinate 786 downwards.
GACGGAAACCCGCCGCCGCGGACTCTTGGTATCGAGAGCGCACCGGAAACAGGGCGCCCGATGAAAAGGGGAGGATCGAATTGACGCACGCGCGTATTCATCTGCTGGGGACCGCCGCCGCAATCATATGCGGCGTGGCTTCGCCCGCCGAGGCGGCCGCGCAGGTCCGCCGCTTCGACGTTCCCGCGCAGGCCGCGCGGACCGGCATCCCGATGTTCGCCCACCAGGCCGGCATCCAGATTCTTGCGCCCGGCGCCATCACCGAAGGCTTGCGGGTCAATCGCGTCAAGGGATCGATGGAGGTTGCCGCGGCGCTGCGGCTGCTCCTGTCGGGCACCGATCTGGTCCCGGTCAAGGTCGGCAACGCGTTCGTGCTGAAGCGCCGCGCGGCGGTCGCGCAGGCAAGCCTGGCGGAGACTCCCGCGCAACAAGCTTCCGCCCCTGCAGCCGACGCGCAAGCTGGCGAGGACATCATTGTCACCGGCATCCGCGCGTCGCTTCAGGAATCGATCAACGTCAAGCGCGAAGCGCAGTCGATCGTCGACGTCATTACCGCGCAGGACATCGGCAAGATGCCCGACCAGAATGTGGCGGAAGCGATGAGCCGCGTGACAGGCGTCCAGATCAGCCGGCGCGAGGGCGATGGATCGAACTTCACCGTGCGCGGGATTTCGCAGAACCGGCTCGAGATCAACGGCCGCAACTATATCGGCCCGGGCAATGGCGGCAACGCGGCGCTGGAATCGGTGAGCCCCGAGATCATCTCGTCGATCCTCGTCATCAAGT
>CBJKNR010000039.1:0-15106 GCA_966417555.1 uncultured Sphingopyxis sp. | reverse complement strand
GACGCGCCACCGCACGGCGGCTATCGGGGCTATGTCGCCGATCCCGACGACCACGCCTGGGAGATCGCTTGGAATCCGGCGTGGCCCATCGATGACGAGGGTCATGTGACCTTCGCTCAATGAGCGTTGATTCGGCTCTCGCTGCGCTGCCGCGAGATTCCGGAGGTGCCTCTCCACCAAGACCTGGATCGATTAAAAGTCGGGTAGGTGTAACAGTCGGGGCACGCGGGGGCATTACGTGGAAGCCGACTGACCGCTCTTGGCCATTCCTGGCAGGCAAGGCGATGCCGAAGCTTATCGCATTCTTCGGCAAGCATCTCGGCCGTCCGGCGAGCTGATCAGACAATTGGCAAAGGATGGCCCGGAAGGGCCATCCTCGACTGCGCCCCCGTTGCCAGGGTCACTACTCTTGCAGGGCAGCCGGTTCCCAGCCCCACGCCTTCATCATCACCTCGAACAGATAGGTGTTGGGAAAATAGCCGCGGACGCGCTCCGCGCCTGCGCCGACTGCCAGTGCTGGCACCTCTTCTCCGGTATGGGTTCGATTGATCAGCACATTTTCGAGGCGGACGACGTCCTCCTTGCTCTTCGTGGCCTTCCAGGCATCGTAGCCAGCCAGAATATCCTCGCCGCGGTGGCCGCCATCCACCTGCAGGCCAAAACTGTGGTCCGCCGTGAACAGCAGCAATGTATCGTTCAGATCGACGCGGGCCCGAACCTCGGCGATCAGCTTGTCGAAGTCGACGACGTTTTGCAGGCCCTCGCGCGGGTCATCGGTATGCGCGTCCCACTCGACCATGAGCAGATAACCCTTGGGCGACTTCTGCAGGATGTCGAGCGCCTTGAGGGTCGCGGCGCGGGCATCCATCGCGTCGGCGACGACGACCGGCCGCTTCTCACCTGCGCGCACCTCGGCCAGCGCAGCGTGGATCGGGCGGCCATGCATGCGGGCGAGTTGCTCGAAGCTGGTGCCTGCGGACGTCAACTGCTCGCGAATCTCGCGGCGGCCCGCGCCGAACAGCACGTCCACGCCGTCGCCGAAGCGCGGCTTGAAAGCCTGCGCAAAAATCTCTCCCCATTTCTTGCGATCGTTGGAATGGGCATAGGTCGCGGCAGGGGTGGCGTCGGCGATCGACTGGGTGGTGATCACGCCGGTGCGCAGCCCATGCTGCTCGGCATATTCCAGCACGGTCTTGGTCGGCGTCCCGTCCTGTTTGCCGCGCACCGCGTCGGGACCCTGGCTGATCACGCCGTTACGTGTCTTCACACCGGTGACGATCGCGCTCATGCCATTGGCGGAGTCCGAGACGAACGCATCGACCGGGGAGGTCTCGCTCAGGCCCAGGTGCGGCCATTGCTGGACCCCGAGCCGGCGCGGCTCGCCATAGCCGAGCAAGCTGGCGCCATGCAGGGTCGAAACACCGCCGGCGTCGGCGAGGAACAGGATGATGTTCTTCGCCTTCTGCGGGGCTTTCGGCGGCGCGTCGGCTTCGGCTTGCGGCTCCGGCTTCGCCTGCTCCGCGATATGGTCCTGCTGCGCGTGACCGGCAGCCGGTGCAACGATGAAGGCTGCAAGCAGGCAAAGCAGATGCGACAATGCGTTTCTCATTATTGGACTCCGTTATTCAGAACTTGTTTATGGCGCGCGCTGCCGGTTCGCATATCCCGTTGCGCCGCATGCTGATCGGAGCGGCGGGCGGGCCGCACAGGGCGATACACAAGAACACCGCCGATACTTTCGGAAAGAGGGTCAACGAGGCATCGGTTCGATGATGGGGGCGCCGCATCCCTGCGGACGGCGAACCGGGTTGCACAACGCCACGGCGGCGCCCGGCATCTTCACGCGATAGGCTCCGGGGAAGCGCGTGTCCGGCCAGAGATAGTCGGTCGAAATATAGTGCGCGCCACTATGGAACGCGGCCTCGCGCGGCCTGGTGTCGTTCGCGCGCGCTTCGCGCGTGTTGGCGTCGGCACGGGTGCGGACCAGAAAATTGGCCTCGACCGCCCGGGCGATCCGTGCCGCGTCGCCGATCGGCTCGTTGAGCGTCAGATAGGCGGCGGCCGGCGAATTCTCGTCGATGTTGACGAAGAAGACGCGTCCCTCGAGCGACGTGCGCGTGCCGCGATAGAGCGCGACTTTCGCCGGGATCTCGTCGAGCGCGAACAGGAATTTACCGCGCGAGGCTTCGAGGGCCGGCCAGTTGTTGGCCTGCACCGCGTCGCGCAGGGTTGGATAGTCGCCCTGGACATCGTCCGGCACGATCAGCTTGCCCGGCGCGAGCACCGAGCGGACTTCAGCATCGAGCGCGTCATAGGCGGCCGCGGTGAAGGCCTCGCCCTTGATGAGCTCGCCATTGTCCTTGGTGTTGAACATCAGCAGAATCGGAATGTGGCCCCGATGCGCGTCGGACCAGTCGCGGACGATCGTCAGACACTGGACCAGCGTCGCGCAGCTCGTGCGATCGTCGAACCCGGCAATGTGCTGGACCTTGAACCCCGGGCGCAGCATCGCGGGATCACTCGACCCTTCGGCGTAGAGCCCGCCCCGGGGATCGTACCAAATGTCGAATTCGAGCTGGCGCGCGCCCGCGCCGAGCTGCTCGACCAGCGAGCGATGGGCATAGTCGAGCGCGTCGGCGCTCTTCGCATCTTGTTCGCGCAGCCTGGCCATATGTTCGGGCGGCATCGCCTGCTTGTAGCTGTTGTGCGTGCCGATCGTCATCAGATCGTTGATGCGGATCGGCTCTTCCGGCGACGCTGCCGCGAGCAGAAGGGGTAACCAGAACATGGAAGCCTCCGAAGAGCAGGGCAAGCGGGGGTGACTGCGAGCAAGAGAGGATGGTTGCGACAGGAGCGTGACAACGGCATTCCGGTGCCGGTCCCCACCGCCTGAGCCGGCGGGGACCGGCCGGGATCAGAATTGCGCGCGGACGCCCAGGCTGATGCGGCTTCCCGAAAATTCATAGGTGGTCGGGAAGGATGGGTCCATGGTGTAGCCCGACGTCTTCGCGTTGCCGATGTTGATGCCCTGCAGCTCGACGCGGAAGTTGGAGGTCAGCTGGTAGCTCGCTGCGACGTCGAACTGGCCATAGGCATCGCGGTAGACGGGGTACATGTTGCGCTCGATCCGTTCCACATAGGCGCCCTTGCGGTTGTACGAAACGCGCAGTGAGAACGGGCCCTTATCGTAGAAGATTGTGGCGTTATAGCTTTTGTCGGCCAGCCCGATCGGCGAGGTGGGGATATCGAGGTCGGACTCGCCTGTCAGCGAGCTGTCGAGGAAGGTGACGTTTGCGTTGATACCGAAGCCGTCGGCCCAATCGGCGAACATGCCGAACGGGATCACGGCGTTGAGCTCGACGCCGCTCACATTGTACGAACCCTCGGCGTTGACCGGCTGATAGACATCGAAATCATAGATGCCGTTGACCGTGCCGTTGGCGTTATACACCGTGACGTCGGGCACGGTCCCGGTAAGCTCGTTCTGGACCACACCCTTGATCTTCTTCCAGAAATAGGACGCGGAAAGGACGCCGCCGCTGCCGAGATATTTTTCGACGCCGACTTCCCACTGATCGGCATAGGTTGGCTTCAGGCCCGGATTGCCGTCGGTGAAGCGGAAGCTGCTATAGCTGGCGGTGCGCTTGTATGCGAGGTCGGTCAGCGCCGGGCGGATCAGCGTCTGCGACGCCGCAGCGCGCAGGTACAGGCTGTCGGTCAGTTCTGCATGGGCGTTGAATGACGGCAGGAATTTCTCGTAGCTGCCCTCGCTTGTCACGGGCTCTGGGGTGAGGCCGGTCGAGCCGTTCGGATTCTGAATCTGGTGGAAGCCTTCCGAACGGATGTCGGTGCGCAGGTAGCGGCCGCCCAGGTTGACGAACACGGGCGCTGCAAGGTCGAACTCGAAGTCGACCATCGCATAGCCGGCGATCGTCTCTTCCCTGACCTTGTAGTAGTTGCCGTCGCTGAAGGGCGTGACGAAGCCGGCGGGGCGGAAGAAGTCGCGGGCATATTCGTTCGAGATCTGCGCCCAATCGAGGTCGCGCGCCTGATAGGACTTGCCGCCGACGATGTCGGTCACATTCTCGAGCGGACTGTCGGAGAGCTTGCGCACGTTGACATAAGCGGTGCTGCCGCGCGTCGGGCCCTGGATCTTTTCCTCGCCATATTCGCGCTCGTTGGTCTTGTTGGTGTAGCGCCCGCCGAAGCTGAAGCGCTTGAGCACCGACGAGTCGAACGCATAGCTTGCATCGACCTGCGCGGCGTATTTGTCGTCCTTGATCTGCTCGCGCGTGGTTTCATATGCCTCGAACAGGTAAGAGGACGGCGCATTGTACATGTCGATCGTGCGCGGGTTGGCGCTCGGGATCGTCTCGCCGCCGTTCTCGGTATAGCGGGTCCGTGACGGCGCATAGGCGACGTGCTTGAGGTTGGCATAGTCGAGCGTCTTCTTCGCGCCCGAATAGCCGCCCAGCGCATTGATCTTCCAGTTGCCGGTCTCCCAGTTCATCTCGCCGCCGAACTGGCGGTAGTCGGTCTCGTTCACATATTCCTTGCTCAGGAATTCATGCTGGGTGTTGGTGTAGGACACGTCGCGCAGCACGACGATGCCATGCTCCGACAGGGTCGTGTCGTCATATTCATGGATGGTTTCGAGCGTCGAGTTGCTCGACGCCGAATAGCCCGCCGCGTCATATTCATCCTCGACCGTGTCGTAGGAACCCACGAACGCGTCGAAGGCGAGGCTGAAGCTGTCGCTCGGCTTGTACTGCATGGACCCCGAGATCCCGAGCCGGTCCTGGTCGTTCTGATAGACGCGGTCGCCGACCTTATCGAGGAAGACGATATTGTTCTTGTCGGCGTCGGCGAAGGTAATGCCGGCGTCGCGCTGCAGCACCGCGATCGCCTGGTTGCGGTTGGCGCCGGCCCTGTCGGTCCAGCGCGAGATCGGGCGGAAGTTGATCCCCGAGTTCGAATCGGTGCGATTGGTGCGCTGCTGCTTGGCGACCGAGACCAGCACGCCGAAGTCGCCGAAGGTGTTGCTCGCGAGGAACGAGAAATTGGGGTCGATCTTCTCGGAGATCGAGTTGTACGCGCCTTCCGCGCTGCCGACGAGGCGCAGGCCCGGATTGTCGAACGGGCGCGCCGTGCGGATCGAGACCGAGCCGGCGATGCCACCTTCCTCATCCGCCGCGGTCGGCGACTTCTGCACGGTGACCGACTGGATGAGCTCCGAGGCGAAGATGTCGAATTCGACGTCGCGGCCACCCGAACCCGAGGCGGTTGCCAGCCTGTTGATCGAGACGAAAGTGAATTCGGTCGGCAGGCCGCGGACGTTGACACGGGTACCCAGACCCTTGTCGCGCTCGATCGTCACGCCGGGGACGCGCTGCAGCGCTTCGGAGAGATTCTGCTCGGGGAAGTCCGCGATGTCGGTGGCGACGATGGAATCGGAAAAGCCGATCGTCTCGCGCTTGATGTCGATGGCTTCCTCGAGGCTTCGGCGGTAGCCGGAAACCACGATTTCCTCACCCGCTTCTCTATCGCTCGCGCCCGCGGTCGGTGTCGTTTGCGCTGCGGCCGGAACAGCTGACAGCGCCGCGATACCTGCGGTGAGAAGAAGACAGGTGCCATTATCGCGACATTTGGATTTCCGGTACATTGATGACCCCATTTTAAAGTATACAGACAGCGGATCGCCATCGGGTTGGCGGCAAACGCCCGCGCCTCGCGGACTCCGTGGAATCCGCGACTGCGGGCGTCTTTCGTGGTTGCGGTGCGCGTTGGCGGCTGTTCAGTCTGCCTGTCTTGGCGCGCGGTCCCTCCTGAGCGGGGCGGACGGGATTACCGACGATCCGGTTTCACGGCCGCTTCGCATGCTGAGCACCGAAGTTTCCGCACCGCCTGCAATCGGCGGCAACAAGGACAGATGAATCGCCATTGCTTGAATCAAACTTCCCCGTTCCGCCCACGTGGGCCCGCTACGGACAACTTGTTACGCGACTATGACGCAAAACGGCGGTGGGGCGTTTGACGCACGGGGCGAGGCGCATGCGCAACAAGGCCATCAAGTTCGCGTGCGAGAACGGCCCAGATTGCGTCAACCCTCATGATGGCGAGAGGCTGACCGCCTTGCAATCGCGTGGATCGAGGTTGCTACGCGCCGGATAGCCCGGCGAGTTGCGCTGGCACCGGGACCGGCTCGGCCCGGTCCTTGCGCTCCGAATAACGGTCCACGAGCTGGTCGGCGTGGCCGCGCGTGAGCACGGTGTATCGGACGAGCTCTTCCACGACATCGACGATTCGGTCGTAATAGCTCGACGGCAGCATCCGGCCCGTCTCGTCGAACTCCTGATACGCCTTGGCGACGCTCGACTGGTTGGGAATGGTGATCATCCGCATCCAGCGCCCGAGGATGCGCAGCGTGTTGACGCTGTTGAACGACTGCGATCCTGCCGACACCTGCATCACCGCCAGTGTGCGGCCCTGCGTCGGGCGGAGGCCCTTGTAGGCGAGCGGAAGGTGATCGATCTGTGCCTTCATGATGCCGGTGATCTGGCCGTGGCGTTCGGGGCTGCACCAGACCTGGCCTTCGGACCAGAGTGAATGTTGCCTCAGTTCCTCGACCGCCGGATGATCGTCGCCCGCTATCTGATCGGGCAGCGGAAGGTCGGAGGGATCGAAAATGCGCGTCTCGCAGCCGAAAAGCCGGAGCAGGCGCGCGGTTTCCTCGACGACGAGACGCGAGTAGGAGCGCTCACGCAGGGAGCCGTAGAGCAGCAGGATACGCGGCGCCGGATCGAGCGGGCCAAGGCCGAGCGCCGGCTGTGCACGCAGATATTCGGGGCTGAGCGCCGGGAGATGATCAGCGTCCGCGAGTGGGCGCAGGCGCGTGTATGTCTGGTCTGTCATGATACTCGGGCTTGTGCAGGAACGGTCGCAGGAAACCAGCGGCGTCCGAGGCGGAAGGCGACGCTGACGAGGAGGATAAGAACGGGCACCTCGACGAGCGGCCCGACGACGGCAGCGAAAGCGACGGGCGAGGCGAGACCAAAGGCGGCGATGGCTACGGCGATGGCGAGTTCGAAATTATTGCCCGCGGCGGTGAAGGCGACCGCGGTCGTGCGCGGATAATCGGCCTCGATCAGCTTTCCCATCCAGAAGCTGATGACGAACTGGACGACAAAATAGATGGTGAGGGGGATGGCGATCCGCACGACATCGCCAGGAATCGTGACGATCTCGCCGCCCTTGAGACTGAACATTGCCACGATCGTAAAGAGAAGCGCGATCAAGGTGATAGGCGCGATCTTCGGCAGGAAGCGCGTTTCGTACCACTCGTCGCCTCTGGCGCCCGCGAGCAGCTTGCGGGTCAGGAAGCCGGCGAGGAACGGGATGCCGAGATAGATGAGCACCGCCTCGGCGATAGTCCGGAAGCTCACGTCGACGACGCTGCCTTCAAGCCCGAATAACGGGGGCAGGATGGCCAGGAAAAACCACGCGTAGGCGCTGAAGAAGAGGATCTGGAAGATCGAGTTGAAGGCGACGAGCGCCGCGACATACTGGTTGTCGCCCTTTGCAAGCTGGTTCCAGACGATCACCATCGCGATGCAGCGGGCAAGGCCGATCAGGATCAGGCCGGTCATATATTCGGGCCTGTCCGACAGGAAGATTACTGCGAGCGCGAACATCAGCACCGGACCGATGATCCAGTTCTGGACGAGCGAAATCGCGAGCACACGTCTGTCCTCGAACACTCGGGGCAGTTCGTTGTAGCGCACGCGCGCAAGCGGCGGGTACATCATGAGGATCAGGCCGATCGCGATCGGGATGTTGGTCGTTCCGACCGACATGGAATCGATCGTGGCAGGAAGGCCCTCGAAGGTCGACCCGATCAGGACCCCCAGCGCCATCGCGAGGAAAATCCAGAGGGTGAGGTAGCGGTCGAGGAACGACAGGCGTTCGCCTTTGGTAGCGGCTGACATGACGATCCTCTCAGCGCGCGATGCAGCTGCCGTCGGCGCCGATGACCTGCTCGCCGTCTTCCTTGGCGAAGGCGCCAAGCTGAGCGGCGAGGATGAGGTCGAGAACGGCTTCGGACGGGCGGCAGAGCTTGACGCCGAGCGGCGAGACGACGAGCGGCCGGTTGATCAGGGTGGTGTGCGCCATCATCGCATCGACTAGCTCGCTGTCGCTGAGTTTTGTATTGTCGAGCCCGAGCTCGGCAAAGGGCGTGCCTTTCTCGCGGAGCAACTCACGCGGCGTGATACCGGCCCGCGCGATCAGTTGCTCGAGGAGCGCCCTTGCCGGCGGCGTCTTCAGATACTCGATGACATGCGGTTCTATCCCGGCGTTGCGGATCAGTCCAAGCGTGTTGCGCGACGTGCCGCAGTCGGGGTTATGATAGATGACGATGTCGGCGGTCATTCGACCGACTCCGTTCGGGTGGTTGCGCCCTCGCCACGTCCGATTTCCTTGAGCTTCCGTTCCATCGCCATCGCGTCGATGCTCTCGTGCGGGAGCGCGAGGAACAGTGAGATGCGGTTCGACAGGAAGTGGAGTGCGCGTTCGAATGCCTCGCGCTGGCGGGGGCCCTCGACCGCCGCCGGATCTTCGATCCCCCAATGGGCGCTCATCGGGTTGCCGGGCCAGATGGGGCAAGTCTCGCCTGCCGCATTGTCGCAGACGGTGAAGATGAAATCGAATGCCGGACTATCCGGGCCGGAGAACTCGTCCCAGCTCTTCGAGCGAAGGCCACCGGTTTCGAACCCAAGCTCTTCGAGAAGGGACAGGGCCTGCGGATGAACCTCGCCTTTGGGAAAGCTCCCGGCGCTGCACGCGTGAACACGTCCCTCGCTCATCCGGTTCATGAGCGCTTCCGCAAGGATCGATCGCGCGCTGTTGCCCGTACAAAGGAACAGCACGTTGTAGGTTTTTTCGGTCATCGGATTCTCCCTGATCGTGGCACTGCGCGCTCCGGACGTCGTTTGGGCAATTTTCGCGTTTCAGGGCCTCAGCAGCACGCCAGTTCGGCGAGCAGCGGCTCGCAGAGTTCGGCACGCCCCTGACAGCAATCCTTGGCGAGGAAGAGCATCAGTCCGCGCAGCGTGTCGATATCCGCCCGCTGGATGATTTGCCGACCGCGCTTCTCCGATGTCACAAGGCCCGCCTTGGCGAGCACGGCCAGATGCGTGGAGAAGGTGCTTTGCGACAGGCCCGAAGCGTCGACGAGCTCGCCGGTGGAAAGCCCTTCGGGTTCATGCCGTACAAGTAGCCGGAAAGCATCAAGCCGGGTTGGATGTGAAAGGGCGGCAAGAATGGGCAGAGCAGAATCGGATTTCATGCATCGGGATTACCCGATGCCTTCTTGGCTGTCAAATCCCATCGATAATTTGCGATGTGTCAATCGCGAGTGTCGGATTCTTCCTCATCGGCGCCAGCAGCGAACTGTCTCCAGGCGGCCAGACCCGAGCAGAGGGATTGGGGCTGCACCACCATGTTCGTCATTGCCTTTCGGGCTTTGGACTATGCTGGCCCGGGGCTGCGATCCTTCTCGCCGATCCCCCATAGGTGACGCAGCATCTATCGTGCGACCGCTCGTGGTTGCCGCCCCGGTTGCCTGTTCGCCGGGAAACATAGCCGCGGCAACAGGGTAAAGTCGGCCGAAGCGACGCTTGCCTTCACGAAACGAAGATCGCGTACTCGCTGGTTTGGTTGCGTCACCGAGATACCGGTGACCTTGTTGGCCGATCGCTCGAAACGCACGGAATAATTCTCCTGACGCCAAAGAAAGACGTCGCGCGCCTGGGGACGCAGCTCGGCCTCACCGCGCGGGTAGCGTAGCCGAAGCTCTCCATCGCGCTGACTGACGCGATAGAGCACGTCGAGTTCGGGCGACCAGTAATCGCCGACAAGGGCGTCAGCATCGGACATATCCGGGGGCGGCGGCGAAATCGCATCCGGTACCCGGCGTGCAACGAAGTCGTCGCGATCATCATTGTGGATAACGACGCGCTGCGAGGGCGCTCCGCCGGGCGACGGTATGAAATGCACCCGAAAATCGCTTTGCGGCGAGAAGAAGTCGGTCGGGGACGATGCCGCCAGTTGCGCGCCTGGACCCACAAAATCCTCGCGCCGGAACACATATTGCCGGCCCGGCGCGCGGAGCGTCGTGCCCGTCGCGACGGCGTAGGTTCCGGTGTAGCGATCGATGAGGTGCAAAGGGGTGGCGACCGCCGCCGGCTTCGCCGGCGAGGGAGGAAATTCGCCTTCGAGATAGATGTCCGCAACTTTGAATGCGAGCGACGGTGGATCGCTGTCATCGGCGTTGGCCAGAATGATGATGGCCAGATTTTGCTTGGGGAAGCGGAGAATCTCGGACTTGTAGCCCGGGTTGTGACCGCTGTGTTCCATGAAAGGAAGACCGCGATAATGTTCCCGGTGGAAGCCGGAGGCATAGGTAATCGGCGTGCCGTCGCCGAGGGTGCCGGTCCTCAGCATAGCCGCGATCACAGCGGGGCGGCCAACGGCTTTCGGCTCATCGAAAATGGCCAACCACCTGGTCAGGTCACCGATTGTCGAGCTGATACCCGACGGGCCGAGCAGGACATCCGGCGTCTGGCGGGGGGTGTACCGGCCCTTGTCCCGGCCATATCCCGAGGCGCGGCCGGGAATGATCGGCATGGGGTCGGGCGACGCCCGGGTCGCGGTCATGCCGAGCGGCTGAAATATGCGCTCTTCCCAAAAGCGGGCGAGCGGCATGCCGGAGACGCGTTCGACAACGAGCACGAGGAGCAGATAGTTGGAATTGTTATATCGATACTCCGAGCCCGGCCTGAAATTCAGTTCGCGCTGGCGCCACAGAAGATCGAGCGCCTGCTGTCGGGACACGGCATCGTCCGGACCATATCCCTGCAAATCCAGGAGGCTCGTCGCATCGCGCAGGCCGCTGTTGTGATGGATCAGCATTTCCAGCGTGATCGTCGCGCCAAAACCGGGCAGTTCGGGAACATATTTTCGGACATCGTCGGCGAGCGAAAGTTTGTCTTCCTCGGCCAGCAGCTGGATTGCGTAAGCCGTGAACTGCTTGGAATTGGACGCGAGCGGGTAAACGATGTCGGGGCCGTTCGGCACCGACAACTCGACGTTGGCCATACCGAAACCCCGCACATAGACCGGCTTTCCGTCTTGCAGGATAGCTACGGTCATTCCGGGTGTGTCGTTGCGGTCCCAAGGCCGAAAAAGCTTGTCGACGAGATCGGGCCGGGTTTCTGCTCGCGCTGCACCGATCGCGGCTGGAGCGGCAGCGACAAGCATCGCCAACGCGATGCGCAGGAAGATGGATGGCGCGCGGATCAATTGGGGCCTCAATTCGCAAGATTGCCTCTCCCACTGTATTATCAAAGTAATACACAAATGGCAATGCGAGGGCTATTCGGCCCGAATATCAAACAGCTTGCAGATGATCGGGGTCGATCCGTTCGCTTTTCGGCTACCTGCCGGGATCGAGGAACATGACATGAAGCGACGCCTCTGGATCATCCCCGTGCTGATCCTGACTACGTCAGCGGCCTTCGCCCAGGACCTGCCGACCGATCAGCTGGAACGGCATGCGGAAGTCGTGCGTCAGGACATGCTGCTGAAATCGACGGTGCGCCGTAACGAGAAGCCGGGGGGTGCGGCGAAGCGCGCCACGCCGCGGCAGGCGGCGGCTTGCGCAAAGAAGGCCCGATTCCGCAGTGAATATGGCGCGAGCCACCCCAAGGTGCAAAAGCTCTACGGCTTGTGTCGAAGCGTCGGGCTTTGATCTGGGCAGGTGCTGCCCGGAACCGAGAACGCCTTTCTCGACGGTACATCCACCGCCCGGACTTCGCCAACGTCGTGGAACCGCCAGCCAACCTCGGCGATGCGCTGAAGCGGCGGCACCGGCTTTCTTTTCGGATTCGGCCCCGACAGGCCCATCTCCCGGGTGATTTCGGGCAAGTTGTCGAAAGGTTCGGCGGTGACCGCAAAGCCGCCGTGCTCGAGCCAGTTGCAGACCGGTTCGAGCACGGCTTCCCCTTGTCGCGCCTTCGCATGGTGGAGTACCAGGACGCGCCGGGGGCGGGGCCCCCCCGGATTCTGTGTATTCAGGGGCGCAGCGATTTCCGCTCGAAGCTGGAGATCGGGGATATGTCCGAAGATCCTGAAGGGAAGGGGGACTCGTCGAATGTAGCCCACTCGACCCGGCCTTTGGCTTGAGGAGTTTTGGCGCAAATCATCTTGATCCCCGGATTTCCGCAAGCACGGGCAAATTGCGTGGTCGTCGTTGCGCGCTTTGCCCTCCCGGTTCACCCTGAATATGCTGGGCCGATCGGAATATAAGGCGAGGGGGCAGCCAAACTTGTCATGCGGGCCTCAGGCAGGCCATATAATTATATGAGCTCTCAGCTCTCAGGATCGACGAGCCTCTGCAATTTTATCTCGCTTGTCGCATCGTCGATAAACACGATCAGACAAGCCTCGTCGCCGCGCTTTTCAAACCAGCGAATGATATGATCCGTCCACCGGATGAGTTCGCCGCGTTGCTCGCGCGGCTTGCGGGGAAAACACACCTTGGGCTTTCGACCACGGCGATCGACCCAGAGACCTTCGTCTTTCATCGAGCCACGGAGCGTTTCCGGTCCCAATCCTTAGCGGCCATCCGAAAGAGGCGAGTCTCTTTTGAAACTAGGAGAACTGTCTCTTTTCAATCCGGGGCCTACAGATGTAATATCTGATAATATATATTATGTTAAATTGAACTGGAGAGACCGACTTGAGAAGTGTCAGCTCATGACCTGCCAGGTCCGGATCGCAAGGAACATCAGGCCGAAGATCGCCACCCACGCCAGCGCCATCTTGATCCAGTCGGCCATCGGCAACCGGCGGGCGAGCAGCGAGCTCAGCACCAGCGCAAATGCACCGGCGAACCACAGGATCTGGACCGTCGTGTCACCACTCATAGCTGTACCTCCAGCCCGTCATATCCGGGCTCGACTCCCGGCGGCAATTCCGCTGCAAGGTCGTCATAATCCATCGTATTGTCCATATGCGTGATGATCGCGCGCGGATTGCCGACCTTCGCAAGGCCTTCGAGGGTCATTGCAAGATGCGGATGCGTCGGATGCGGATAGCGGCGCAGCGCGTCGATGACGAACAGGTCGACACCTTGGAAGAAATCGACCATTTCGTCTGTAAACTTGGAAAAATCAGTAGCATAAGCGATCTTATGTGCACCATCGCTGAAGATCAGTCCCGTGGCCTTGATCGGCCCGTGCGGCATTTCGATTGCCGACACTTCGATGGGGCCGATCGACTGATGATCGTGCAAATCGACCGGGTCGACCGACGCCGGATAGCCCGCGTTGCCGGCAAAGGCATAGGTAAAGCGCCATTTCAGGATGTCGAGCACATGGTCGCGGGCATAAACCGGCACCGGCGAGCGGCGCAGATGCATGACCTGGCGCAGGTCGTCGAGCCCGTGCGTATGGTCGGCATGTTCGTGTGTCCAGATCACCGCATCGATTGCGCCAACTCCGGCGTCGAGCAGCTGCAGCCGCATGTCGGGACTGGTGTCGACGAGGATGCGAAAACCGCCGAGCGAGATCATGATCGACGCGCGGCTGCGCAGGTTGCGCGGATTGTCGGGATCGCACGCCCCCCAATCGTTACCGATCCGCGGGACGCCCGAAGAGGTCCCGCAACCCAAGATCCGGAGCTTCATGCGGCGCGATACTTCATGACGCCGCCTTGTTGAAAAGCGTATAGAAATTGGCGCTCGTGGCCGCTGCGAGCCCGTCCTGATCCTCGTCACGCAGATTGGCGAGAAAGGCGAGTGTGTCGGCGACGAAGGCCGGCTCACCGGTCTTGCCGCGATGCGGGACGGGAGCGAGGAATGGCGAGTCCGTCTCGATCAGCAGCCGGTCCTGCGGCAGCCATTTGGCCGTCGTCTGGAGATCCTCGGCGTTCCTGAACGTCACGATGCCCGAGATCGAGATATAGAGGCCGAGATCGAGCGCCTTGCGCGCAAAATCGTCGCTGGCGGTGAAGCAGTGGATGACGCCGGGGAAGCTCGTCCTGCCCATCTCCTCGCCGAGCAGCGCGAGCGTATCCTCCTCGGCATCGCGCGTGTGGACGATGACCGGCAGGCCGGTTTGCTGCGACGCGTGAATGTGGCGGCGGAAGCTGTCCCGCTGCCGCGCCCGGTCGCTCTTGTCATAATAATAGTCGAGCCCGGTCTCGCCGATGCCGATCACACGCGGGTGTGCGGCACGCGCAACGAGTTTGGCCGTGTCGACGTCGGGATGATGGTCGGCGTCGTGCGGGTGGATGCCGACGCTCGCCCACACATCGTCGTTCGCCTCCGCCGCGGCGAGCACATCGTCCCATTCGCTCTCGCGCGTCGCGATGTTGAGCATCGCGGTGACGCCCCGCGCCCGCGCCCGCGCCAGCACCTCGCCCTGCTGCTCGGCAAGCCCCTTGTAATTGAGGTGGCAATGCGAATCGACGAGCATCAGGCCTCCCCTTCCCCTTCGGGCAGTTCGAGGCGGGGGAAGATGGGGGTGGGTTGGCTTATGGTGTAGCCGCTGGCGACGAGCCTTGCGAACCAGTCCTTGTCGGCGAGCGCCGCAAAACCGCGCGCATCGGCGGCGATGCCCATCTGGTCGAGCAGCTTGTCGGCGGCCGCCGGCACGACCGGACGGATCGCGATCGCGAGCGTCCGCACCGCCCGGAACAGCGTCATCAGCACCGCGCGCATGCGTTCGGGGTCGGTCTTGCGCAGCGCCCAGGGCGCCTGCGTGTCGACATATTGGTTGCACGCGAAGACGGCGCGGATCCAGTCCTCGATGCCCACCGAGAAAGCGAGCTGCTCGAATTCGCGCGGCAGGCGCTCGGTCGCCATCGCATCGAGGTCGGCGAGAAGGTCGATATCCTCCTGCGCGGCGGCATAGTCGGCCGAAAGCCTGCCATCCAGATTCTTGAAAATCATCGATAAACTTCGCTGTGCCAGATTGCCGAAGCTGTTCGCGAGGTCGGCGTTGGCGGTGCGCACGATCGCCTCGGCCGAATAGCTGCCGTCCTGCCC
>CBJKNR010000038.1:0-15120 GCA_966417555.1 uncultured Sphingopyxis sp. | reverse complement strand
CAATGTATCGCGCCGGATCGCGATTGCACCGGTCCACATCGGGCATTCGCGCACGGCCAGCCAGGCCGAAAGAAAGCCCGAAAAATCGAGGCTCACCGCCGCCCCGAGCTGCGGCGCGATCCGCTGGAGCTGCGACCGGTCGTCGAATTTGTGATGAAAGCGCGTTGCCGCCGCGCGCGCCTGTGGGTCGGCACCGATCGCTTCGGCCAGCACCGCAAGATGATCGGGCTGCCAAAGGTCGTCGGCGTCGAGGAATGCGATCCAGTCGCCCTGGGCAGCGCGAATACCGACATTGCGCCCGGCATAGCCGCCGGGGCCCGGTGTCGGCAGGTCGAGCAGCCTGATCCGCGGGTCGTCCATCGCGGCGACCAGCGCGCGTCCGCCGTCCGCCGAGCCATTGTCGATCACCAATATCTCATGCGCCGGCACCGTCTGTGCAAGCGCGCTCCCGATCGCCGCCCGCACATGCGAAGCCTTGTTATAGAGCGGCATCACCACGGAAAAGCGCGGGGCGGGAACGGGTGTAGTCATCAGTCGCGTGCTGCCTTTCGTCCCCCCGCGAGATTGAAATATTCGCCTACCGCCACCCCGGCGAGCTCGAGGGTCAGCCACATCACCGCAAGCCGGCGCCAGGGCGACAGCTCGCGCGTGATCGCGGCGCGGCGCAATCGCCGCACTGTATCGACTGCGGTTACGCCGAGCACATGGGCAAGGCGCGGGCGCCGCGTCGTGCGATCCCAGCGCCCGCCGCTCAGCCGCTGGCGCTTGCGCACCAGTTCGGCACGGCTCGCGCGCACCGGGTGGCGCACCAGCATCGACGGAACATAGACAAGCGGATAGCCCGCATCGCGGATGCGCAGCGCCATCTGCCGGTCGCCCCCCGACTTGAGCGCCGCGTCGAAGCCGCCGAGTGCCTTCAGAACGGCCGTCTCGCTCGCCCAGTTGGCGGTGGCGCAATTGCCGCGCGCGGCATGCGCCTGCGGAAAGCTGAACAGCCGCTCGTAATCGCCGAATACTTCACGCTCCTGCGCGATTTCGTCGAACAGCTCGATCTTGCCGGCGAGCACGCCAAACCCCGGATTTGCCGCCGCCGCGCGCATTATCTGTTCGAGCCAGTCGGCTGCCGGCTCGCAATCGGCATCGGTAAAGGCGGTGATCGGCGCCCGGACGCGGCCGATCCCCCGGTTGCGCGCGACATAGGAGCCGGGCAGCGGTTCTTCGAGCAGCTCGACGCCCGTATAGCTGCGCGCAATCTCGCGCGTGGCGTCGCTCGATCCGTTGTCGACGACGATGATCTGATAGGCCGACCGCGGCAGCGTCTGCCGCGCAAGCGCGTCGAGACAGCGGGCGAGCACGGCTTCGCCGTTCCAAACGGGTATGACGACTGCGACTTCAAACATGGATCCGCCTGTAGAGTGCCCCCGCCGCTGTCCAATCGGCCTCCCGCCCTGCCCCGGTCAACCAAATGCTGCACCTGCGAAGACGAGCCGCCCCGTTGACCGGACGACCGGAGCGGAGGTGCCTTCGCTCGCAAATAATTGCCCGCTACCAAGGATCGCACCGGGCCGTTCGCGTGTTGTGCACCGCGCACACCCGGCCCTGGCGGTGAATAGGAGACGCATATCCGTGGGTGAGTTCCTGCCCGAATCGGGCGAAGCCGCCGAAGTACTGGTGGTGTCGCTCGAATCCGCCGAGGCCCGGCGCAATGCCTTTGCCGCGCGTGCCGCTGGGACGTCGCTCGCCTGGCGTTTCTTCGATGCCTGTACCGGCCCCGCGCCCGGAATGACGATCGACGAGCCCGCGATCCGCCGCAACAAGGGCCGCCCGATGAGCAAGGGCG
This sequence comes from uncultured Sphingopyxis sp., assembly GCA_966417555.1. Lineage (GTDB taxonomy): Bacteria > Pseudomonadota > Alphaproteobacteria > Sphingomonadales > Sphingomonadaceae > Sphingopyxis. The sequence continues at coordinate 13,280 of CBJKNR010000038.1, read as the reverse complement.
AGATCGGCTGCTACGCCAGCCATTTCTCGATCTGGCAGGATATTGTCGCGCGCGGCGTGCGCCAGGCGATCGTCCTCGAGGACGATACGGTCGTCGACTGGGCCTATCTCGAACCGCTCGCGCGCACCGACCTCCACGCCGAGGGCATCGATTACCTCCGGCTCTATGCCAAGCGGCCGACCTGGCAGCGTGTGGTCCGGCGCGATTTCCTCCAGCATTCGCGCGCGATCGTCGAGCTGGTTGGCCTCGCCTACGGGACGCAGGGCTATGCCATCACGCTCGCGGGTGCGCGCCGGCTGGTGGAGCATTGCCGCATCGTCCGCCGCCCCATCGACGACGAGATGGACCGCTCGTGGGCGCACGGTCTGCCCAATCTGGCGCTCTATCCCGCGCCGATCCTCGAGGCGGCGATCGTTTCGGATATCGGCAGTTCGCGGTTCGGACCCAAGGATGACCCGCTCTATCGTTCGGTCCGGCAAAAGGCCTGGCGCCAGGTCGAGCGCGCGCGAATGCGCATGCTGAAAGCGAGACGCCTGCTTGAGCGCTGACCTCCCCACCCGCTTCGACGAGGGGTTACGTGCACGCAGTCGCAGCTCGATCGGCTGGACGGTCACGCGTTTCCTGTCGGACCAGATCTTCTCCTTTGTCGTCTTCGTGATCCTCGCGCGGCTGCTTTCGCGCGCGGACATCGGTGCCTTTGCCGTGATGGCGGTCACCGCGGAAGCCTTCCGCATCATCGCCACCGCGGGCCTTGTACAGACGATCGCGCGCAAGAACGAGATCACTCCGGCCTTCCTCGACACCATCTATCGCTCGCAACAGGGTTTTTCCTTCCTCTCGGCCATTTTTATCATGGCGCTGGCGCAGCCCATCGCGGGCTGGATGGGCGCGCCGGGCATCGCACTGCCGCTCGCGGTGATGAGCCTGACGCTGCCGATCTCCTCCTTCGGCGCAACGCACATGGCGCTTCGCCTGCGCGAATTCGGGCATCGCACGACGGCGCTCCGTTCGGTGGTCGGCGGGCTGATCGGCGGGACCGCCGCCGTCGCTGCCGCCTTCGCGGGGCTCGGCCTCTGGAGCATCGTCATCCAGCGCCTCGTCACAGAAATCGTCGGCGTCATCCTCTCGCGCGCCTCCTATGACTGGAAACCCGGCTGGCAGTTCGACTGGGCGATCCTGCGCGGAAACCTGATGCTCAACGCCAGCCTCATCTATGTCCAGCTCGCCTTCCTCGCGACCGTGCGCGTGCAGGAAATGGCGATCGGAGCCGGCATCGGACTCGCGGCCGTCGGCGTCTATCGCACCGCCTGGCGCACGATCGAGCTGATCGGCCGCGGCGCGATCCAGCCCTTCACGCAGGTTGCGGTACAGACGCTCGCGCGCGTCAAGCACGACCCCGCCGAATTGCGCCACGCCTATCGCTGGATGATTTCGCGCGCCTCGGCGCTGTCCTTTCCGGCGCTGGTCGGCTTCGGCGCGCTCGCGCCGGTCGCCATCCCGACGGTATTCGGCGCGAAATGGGCCGAAGCGGGCCATCTTGCGCAGATTTTCGCCTTCATGGCTGTCCCCTTCACGCTCAACTTCTTCGCCTCGCCGTCGCTCAGCGTGCTCGGGGCGTCGCGCAGCCTGATCTCGCTCTCGACCACCCAGCTCGTGCTCGGCGTGATCCTGACGCTCGCGGCGCTGCCCTATGGCCTCTTCGCCGTCGCCGTCTCCTATGTGGGGCGCGCCTATCTCACCCTGCCGATGCAGATATGGCTGCTCCGCCGCGCCTCGGGCATCCGTCCGATCGACAGCCTGCGTGCGGTCGGTGCGCCGCTGGTCGCCTCCTCGCTGATGGGCGCCGCACTCGCGATCGCGATGCGGCTACTCGATGACCGCCTCGCGGGCTGGCAATCGCTGCTGCTGCTCACCGCAATCGGCGCGCTCTTCTACGGGGTCGCCCTGATCGCGATTTCGGGATCGTGGCGCGGCCGCTTCCTCTCCCTCTCCAGACACGTCAGAAAGAACCCGATATGACCAAGAAATCCGCCGACCAGCTCGTTGGCGAACTCGCCCGACATTTCGCCCGGGTGCTCGACGCCGTGCTCCCCGCGGGGAAGCTGGCGCTGGTCGACTTTCCCGACCATTCGAATGTCGGCGACTCGGCGATCTGGCTCGGCGAAATGGCCTATTTGCGGCGGAGCGGCCGCCTCCCCGCTTATTATTCGGCGATCGCCGATTTCGACGACGAAGCCTGTCAGGCGGCGATCGGCGGCGGGCCGATCCTGATCCACGGCGGCGGCAATATGGGTACGCTGTGGCCGAAGCACGAGGCTTTTCGTCTGCATCTGCTGCGCACGCATCGCGGCCGCCCGATCGTCCAGATGCCGCAGTCGATCCACTATGCCGACCCCGCCGCCGCCGCCGAGATGGCCGCGGCGATCCGCGCGCATGGGCAGTTCACCCTGCTCGTCCGTGACGCCCGCTCGCTCGCCTTTGCCGAACAGCATTTCGATTGCCCGATCCGCCTCTGTCCCGACGCCGCGCTGATGCTCGGCCGCCAGCAGCGTGGCCCCGCGACCGCCCCGGTCTTTGCCCTGCTGCGCACCGATCACGAGCGCGCGGCAGGCGAGACGGCGCTCCCCGCCGGCGTGGTCGCCGACGACTGGCTCGAGGAGGACGAGGCCCAGAAGCGGCGCCTGCGCCTGTCGCTGGGGCTCGGCCGCCTCTTCACCCGCGATCCGATGGCGCAGCGCGCGGCGCGGCAACAGCGGCTGGCCGAATGGCGGTTCCAGCGCGGTCTCGCGATGCTCTCGGCGGGCGAGCTGGTCGTCACCGACCGGCTGCACGCGCACATCCTCTCGCTGCTGCTCGATATTCCGCACGTGCTGCTCGACAATAGCTATGGGAAAGTCGCGGGTTTCGCCGACCAATGGACGGGGGATTATACGGGACTGATGCGCGCGGCGACCCGCGCCGAGGCCTTCGACACCGCGCTCGCGTGCCGCGCGCCGCAGATCGTCGACGGCTGAGGCGCCGGCGGCGGCTCAATAGGCGTTGCGGTGCACCAGCACCTGCGCGGTACGAACCAGGATCGACACATCGCGCAGCAGCGACCAGCCATGCTGATATTCCAGGTCGGCCTCGAGCCGGTTGAGAATGTCGCGTTTCGTGTTGGTGGCGCCGCGAAAGCCGCGAATCTGGGCGAGGCCGGTAATGCCGGGCTTGAGCGCGTGGCGGTGCCAATATTGCCGGTCGACGCGCCAGAACAGTTCATCCCCCGCGGTCGAGCCCAGCGCGTGCGGCCGCGGCCCGACAAGGCTCATCTCGCCCGATAGCACGTTGATCAGCTGCGGCAGCTCGTCGATGCTCGTCGCCCGGATGAATTTGCCGACGCGGGTGATCCGGTCGTCGTCGCGGCTCGCCGAACGCGCACCGTTCGCGTCGGTCGTCTCGACGCGCATGCTGCGGAACTTGAGTATCCTGAAAATGCGGTTGCCGCGGCCCATGCGCTCCTGACGGAAAAACACCGGTCCCGGCGTGTCGAGCTTGATCGCGACGGCGACCAGCAGCAACAGCGGTGCCAGCACGAACAGCGCCGGGATCGTCACCGCGAGGTCGAGCGCGCGCTTCTTGACCCGGTTCGCCCGGTTGAGCGGCCCCCACGACACGACCAGCGTCGTCACCCCGCCCCACTGGCGGGCGGTAAGCGGCCCGAGCTCGGCGATTTCGGGCATCACGATCTCGCCGAGGATGTTCACGCCCTTCAGCGCGCGCGCCCATTCGGCCTTGTGCTCGGGCGCGCAGACGATCGTCACCCGGTCATAATCCTGGAGCACCGTGCCGAGGCGATCGAGCATGTAGGGATCGTCGAGGTCGGTGCGCAGCCCCGACACGCGCGCATCGATGATGTCGCGGCCCAGATAGGCGGCGGGCAGGTTCGCGCCGTCAACGATGACGAGTTCGGCCGTCATCTGACCGAAGGCCCGGCGCACCAGATAACAGACCAGAAGCCGCTGCGCGACGAGCAGCATCACGGCGGTCACCATGCCCATGCCGAGCGCGAAGCGCGGTACTTGGCCCGTGACCCTCAGCGAGAAAGCGGCGAGCAGGAAGACGAGCAGCGTCGTCGCAAAGGAAATCAGCGTCTGGCGGCAGCTTTTGATCGGCTTGGTCAGGCAGCGGGGGTTATAGGCCTGGTTCTGGAAGGCGATCGCGGCGTGGACGAGCAGCGCGCCGATCATCGCGGTCAGCAAGCCGTCCGAAATGCTCCGCGGCGCCTCGATGATCAGGATCACCGCAAAGCCGAACGCCAGCGCCACCGCATCGAGCGCGATCAGCGACAGGCAGAGCCAAATCTTGGCGTTGCGCCGTGCCGCTTTCGCCAGCGGTGTTCGGATGGGCGCGCCATGAAGCGCCAAGTCGATCCTGGTCATGGGATGGGAGACTCCCTGGGGGTTCGCGCGATGTCTATCTTGTTGCGATGCAACATGTTCCGATCGCGCCCGAATACAAGCGGGCAGCGCGAGCATGTGCCGTATACAGGACGACCCGTTGGGCGGTGCCGGGCAGCCACCGCGTGTCGATTGCAACTGGCCATCGATCTTGCACGTCCTGCCTGCTAGGACGTCGATCCGAAGGGACCAACATGTTCGACTTGTTCGCATTTCTGGCCATCATCGTCCTATTCGTCCTGCTGCTGGACGCGCGCGGCCGCCTGAAGCGCGCCGAGGCGACGCTGGCCGGGGCGGAAAAGTGAGTCGGGGCGTTGCAGCAACGGGCGGCCGCGCCCCTCGACCAAGCCGAAATGGGCGAAGCCGAAACGCACGACCGGACTGCCCCTGTCGCCGCAGCTACCGTGCCGCCTGCTGCTGCCATTTCGCCGTCCGAACCCGATGGGACAGCCGAGCTGCCGCGAACCGAGCTATCGCCGCCCGTACCCGGTCCTCCTGCTGCGAAACCGGCAGAACCGGCCGGGCCGTCACCCAGCCTCGCGTCGCGCTTCGAAAATCTGTTCGGAAAGACGCTGCCGATCTGGGCCGGCGGGCTGACGCTCGCGATCGCGGGGGTGCTGATCGTCCGCTATGCGATCGACGCCGGCTTTTTCGCGCGCATCTTCACGCCCGGCGTGCAGATCGTCACCGGGCTGATCTTCGGGTTCCTGCTGATCGGCGGCGCCGAATATGCCTGGCGCAACGAGGACAGGCTGCGCGACATCCGCGTGCCGCAGGCGCTTTCGGGCGCGGGCATCGCGACGCTTTACGCCGCGATCATGGTCGCCGCGAATGTCTATGGACTGATCGGACCGCTCCTTGCCTTCCTCGCGCTCGCGCTGATCACCGCCGCGGCACTTGGCCTCTCACTCCGCTTCGGCCCGCCCAGCGCCCTCCTTGGCCTCGCAGGCGGGCTTGCCGCGCCCGCGATGGTCGGCGCGGTCGAACCCAATGTGCCGCTGCTCGCCGTCTATCTGGGGCTGACGATCGCCGGTCTCGCCGGCGTCGCACGCGCGCGGCGCTGGCCGTGGCTCGCGCTCGCGGCGCTGGTCGGCGGGATCGGCTGGGGGTTGTGGATGGTTCTCGCGACCAGCGCGCTCGACGCCCTCGCATCGCTCTCGATCGGCGGCTTCGTGCTGCTGCTCGCGGTCGCGCTGCCGATGATGGCATTCGAAGGCCCGCGCTCGACCGCCATGCGGACCGCGTCGGCGGCGATTGGCGCGTTCCAGCTGGCGCTGCTTGTCGGCTACGGCGGTTTTGCGCCGCTCCACTGGGGCCTGTTCGCCCTGATCGCCGCCGCGGGACAATGGCTGGCCTGGCGCGAGCGCGACTTCGCGATCGTCCCGACGATCAGCCTGCTGCTGTCGCTCGCGCTGCTCGCCGCTTGGCCCGATCCGACCGCAAGCTGGTTCGCCGTGATCGGCGTGTCGCTCGCCACGATCCACGCCCTGCCGCTCCTTGCGCGGCTCTGGACGGCCCCGGCAAGGCTGCGCCCGGCACTGGAGCTTTGCGCAATCGCGCTCGCCCCGACGCCACTGACGAAATGGCATTTCTGGGATGTGGCCGATGCCACACTCGCGCTCGTCGCGCTGGGCGGCGCGCTGCTTCCGGCGATCGCGATCTTCCGCGGCTGGAAAATCGAGGGACGCACGGGCGACCGACGCCTCGCGTCGCTCGCGGCAACCGGCGGCGCGCTGCTTGCAATCGCGCTCCTCCTCCCGCTGCCCGCGTGGCTGACGCCGCTCGCCATCGCCGCCACCGCCGCGGCACTGCTCTTCTTCGGCAAGGCCGCGGCCGATCCGCGCATCGAGCGCGTTGCCGTGGTTTTTCTTGGCGCCGCACTCGTTGCCCTCGTGGCGACGCCGCGCGCATTCGACGAGCTTCCCCGGCTGGCCGAGGGCACGAACGGCACCGACGGTATCGCGCTCATCCGCTGGGCCGGTCTCGCCGCTGTCGCCATCCTGTTCGCCGCGCGCAGCAACGGTGCGATCATCCGCCGGCTGGGTCAGGTCGGCGGCGCCCTGCTCGCTTACGGCGCCTTCGCCCAGTTCATGCCCGCCCCCGCGCTGACGCTTGTCCCGGCGCTCGGCGGCGCCTCCCTCCTCCTCGCCGTCCGGCGCACGGGCCGTACTCGCGTTGACGCCGCGGCTGCCGGCCTTGCCGCGCTCAGCCTGGCATGGGCTGCGTTCCCGGTCTTCCTCTGGTCGGCAAAGGCAATGCTTTCGCTTGCGGCCGTCCCGATGCAGATCGATTCCGGCCTGCTCGCCATCCAGCCGCTGCTGCTCCGCCTGCTTGTGCCCGCGCTCCTGTTCGCAGGGTCGATATGGCTCGTTCGCGACACCTTCCCGCGCTGGCTGACGATCGCCGCGCTCGGACTCGCGGGCGCGATCGGCATCGTCGCGGTCCACGCGCTCTACCGCATCGGCTTCGCAGCGGCAGCGGGTGCGGATTTCACCGCGACGGGCATCCTCCAGCGACTGGTGTGGGAAGCCTTGCTCGTCGGGGCGGGATGGGCCGCGCTGACGCGCGGGCTTGTTCCGCTCGCCCGCCCGCTGATCCTCGCAGGCACCGCGCACGCCCTCTTCTACGGCTTGCTGCTCCACAATCCGCTCTGGTCGACGCAGGCGGTCGGCGGCTGGCCGGTCGCCAACCTGCTGCTTCCGCTCTTCGTGCTGCCATGGATCGGGCTTCGCCAGTTCCCGTCGCTGTTCACTCCCGCACCGGCATGGCTCGGCCGCGCGATCCAGATCGCGGCGATGCTGCTCGTCGCGGGATTCGCCTGGGCGACGCTCCGCCAGCTGTTCCACGGCGCGCGGCTCACCGCGCCCGGGGTTACCGATGCGGAGAACATCCTGCGCTCGATCCTCCTCCTCGCGCTGGCGCTCGGCTTCCTCCTCTGGGGCATCCGGACGAAGCGGCACGACTGGCGCATCGCCTCGCTCGTGCTGATGATCGGCGCCGCGGGCAAGGTCTTCCTCTTCGACGCATCGGGGCTCGAAGGGCTCGCGCGGATCGGCTCGTTCGTCGCGCTCGGTTTCAGCCTGATCGGGATCGGCTGGCTCTACAGCCGCCAGCTTGCGCCCGACCGCGACGCCCCGTCGCGGGCGCCGGCGTCAGAACCATAGCTTCAGGCCGGCCACCAGGCTTACGCTGTCGGCATCCTCGCCGGCTGCGCGCGCGAACCGCGCGGTGTCGCCGACCTTGCGCGCCCATTCGACGCCGACATAGGGCGCGAATTCCCGGACGATCTCGTAGCGGAGCCGAAGGCCGAGCTCGACGTCGGAAAGGCCCGAGCCGATGCCGCTTTCGGGCACATCCTGAACCGCGAAATTGACCTCGGCCATCGGTTGCAGGATCAGCTTTTGCGTGATCCGCTGGTCGTAGCTTCCCTCGATACGGGCGGAGAGATCGCCCTTGTTCGACAGGAAAAGCGCGCCCTCGACCTCGAACCAATAGGGAGCCAGTCCCTCGAGGCCCAAAGTCGCATAGGTGCGGTCGGGTCCGTGGCCGAAATCCTGCCGGATACCCGCCTGCGCGTTGAAATAGGGTCCGATCGCGCGGCTGTAGAGCGCCTGCGCCTCGCCGCTTTCGATGCCCTCGCCGAACGCCGTCTCGCCCTCGCTTTTCAGCGTCAGCCGGTTGATGTCGCCGCCGTACCACGCCTCGCCTTCCCAGCGAAAGCCGTCGCGGCCCTTGCGTGCCTGATATTCGGCGAGGTTGAGGCTGACGAAACCGATCTGCTGCGCGCCATTTTCGATCATCATCGCGTGGCGCGAACGCTCCATCGCGCCCTTGGGAAAGATGCGGTCGGCGTACCAGTCATCGGGCGGCGGCGGCGCGGGCGCATCGCCCGGCGGCAGGTCGGTGCCGCTGGCGTGCTTTCCAGCAGCTTCCGGCCCATGCGCCATATCGTGCGCGGGCGCCTGTTTCGGCGTGCAATGCCCCATGCTCGCATGTTCGGGCGGGCAGTCGGGATCGGGCGGTGGCGCGCCATCATCCATCGCCTTCCTATCGGCGTCGGGCGTGTCCTCGGCAGGCGTGCCGTCGGGCGTGCAGTGGCCCATCGCGGCGTGCTCGGCTGTACACGCCGGCGCTTCGGGCGCGGGTTGCGCCGCGGGCTGCGAAGCATGCATCGAATGATCCGTCGACTGGGCGGCGGCCGGAACGGAGAAAGCCAGCGGCGCGATGCCGGCGAGGAGGAGCGCGACGCGGGTCATTCGCCGTCTCCCTTCGGCCGGACGCTGACCACGCGCATCATCCCCGCATGCATGTGATAGAGAAGGTGGCAATGGAACGCCCAGTCGCCGAGCGCGTCGGCGGTGAAATCGAAGCTCGCGGTCCCGCCGGGCTGGACGAGCACCGTATGCTTGCGCGGCGATCGGTCGCCCTTTCCCGTCACCAGTTCGAAGAAATGACCGTGCAGGTGAATGGGGTGGCTCATCATCGAATCGTTGATCAGGTTGATCCGCACGCGCTCGCCCAGGATGAAGGGGATGGGTTCGTGATGATCGGACATCTTCACCCCGTCGAACGACCACATGAAGCGTTCCATATTGCCCGTGAGGTGGATATCGAGCGAGCGCGATGCGGCGCGCACGTCGGGATTGGGTTCGAGCGCCACAAGGTCGTGATAGGTCAGCACCTTGTGCCCCACATCCTCGAGCCCCTGCCCCGGCTCGCCCATGCGGTCGACGGGCATCGGCGAGATCGACTGGACGCTCGGGTCGCGCTTCACCTGCGGCGCGACGCTGAAATCGCGCATGCTGTGATTCATGCCCCCGGCGCCATGGCCCATTGCGGCATGATCCTGCGGCGTATCTTCGGCGGACGGAAGCGAGCAATGCCCCATGGCCGCGTGCTCGGGGGTGCACGCCGCATCGCCGCCACCGGCCATCGCGCCCATCCCCATGTCCTTCATCGTCGCGAGCGGGCGTTCGCGCAGCGGCGGCACCTCGGCGGCCATGCCGGCGCGCGGAGCGAGCGTCGCGCGTCCCATGCCCGACCGGTCGTTCGCCTCGGCAACCAGCGTATAGGCGCGGTCCTCGGCGGGGGTGACGATCACGTCATAGGTTTCGGCGACCGCGATCTGGAACTCGTCGATCTCGACCGGCACGATGTTGAGGCCGTCGGCCTGTACGACGGTCATGCGGAGCCCCGGGATGCGGACGTTGAAAATCGACATCGCCGAGGCGTTGATAATCCGCAGCCGCACGCGCTCGCCGGGACGGAAGAGCCCGGTCCAGTTGTCGCGCGGGCCATGGCCGTTGACGAGAAATTGATAGGTCGAGCCATTGACGTCGGCGATGTCGGTCGGGTCCATCCGCATCGCGCCCCACGCGATGCGGTCCTTCAGCGGCTGGTCCTTGCCGGCGATCAGTCCGCCCAGCGTCTGGCGCTGCATGTTGAAATGGCCGGGATTGACCTTGAGCTTGCGGAAGATTTCCTCGGGCAACAGCCGGCTGTGATCCGACAGCACGATCACATGCTCGCGGTCATAGCCGATCGGGTCGGCACCCGCCGGGTCGATGACGATCGGCCCGTAATGGCCGAGCTGCTCCTGCAGCCCCGAATGGCTGTGATACCAATAGGTCCCCGACTGCACGACCGGGAATTCATAGACGAAGGTCGACTTCGGCTTGATGCCGGGGAAGCTGACCCCCGGCACCCCATCCATGTGAAAGGGCAGGATCAGCCCGTGCCAGTGGATCGAGCTGTCCTCGTTTAGGTCGTTGACGACGGTAAGGCGCGCGGTCTGTCCTTCTTTCAGCCGGACGAGCGGCGCGGGTACGGTGCCGTTGATCCCGATCGCGCGGCTGACCTTGCCGTCGATCCGCATCGTCTGACGCGCGATGCGCAGGGTGATGTCGTTCCCCGACACGGTCGGCAGGGTCGAGGCGATGCCGGGCGACACCGTCTGCGCCCAGGCCGGGAACCATGGCGCCAGCGCGGCCACCGCGCCGCCACCCAATGCTCCGCTCACGAAACGACGCCTGTCTATCTGCATGATCTTCCCGATTGTTAACGCCCGTCTGCAAACTCTTACGCAGCGGCGCGCGATGCCCCTTGCCGTATCCGGAGAATTTTGGGTAGCCGGACCGACCCTATTCCCCGCCCTCGCCAAGCAGCGCGCGCAGCCTGGCCCGCGCCCGGTAAAGCCGCGTTTCGACCGTCTTCTCGCTGACCTTGAGCAGCTCGGCGGTCTCCGACTGGCTGAGGTCCTCGACCCCTCGCAGCACCAGCACCTCGCGCAGATTGTGCGGAAGCGCCGCCATCGCCGCGCGGACGCGGGCAAGCTCGGCGCGGTCCCCGGCTTTGACATCGGGCGCCGGCTCTTCGCTCGCCACGTCGTGCGCGCCTTCGAGCGGCAGCGCCCGCGCGAAGAAGGCGCGCACCGCGCGCCGCCGCGCCCAGTCGCGGCACTTGTTGATCGCGATGCGCGAAATCCAGATACGGAACGGCCGCTCGCCGTCATAGCGGGCCAGCGCGGCGAAGGCCGCGACAAAGCTCTCCTGTGTCAGGTCCATCGCCTCATCGGCGTCGCCGACATGCCCCCGGATCAGGCGAAAGACCGGCGCCTTGTAGCGCGCCATAAATTCGCGATAGACATCCTGTCGGCCGGTCCGGGCCAGCGCGGCGAGTTCGCCGTCGCTACATCGCGAAAGGTCGAGGCTCACCGCGCATCGGCGGTCAGCGCCTCGACCACGACCCTGTCGAACATCCTCGCCTGATCGCGATCGAGCACGCCGCGCATCGCGAACAGATGCTGGAGCGTTTCCTTCTGCAGGTCGCCCATCACCTCATGCGTCTCGTCGATCGCCCTCGTGACCTGCGGGCCATAGCCATGCTCGGCCTCGATTGCCTGCGCCAGCCGGATATTGGCGGCGCGCATATCGAGTTCGAGCGACTCGCGGCGCGCCTTGAACCGGGCTTCGATCGGACGGAGCTTCTGCTGCTGACCGGGCGTCAGTTTCAGTTCGCGATGCAGCATGGCGTGGAGCTCGGTCTCGTTCGCACGCGGCGCGTCGACAAGCGCGCGGCCGACGAAAACGCCCGCCAGCGCGGCCAGAAAGGCGATCAGACCGATGACGAGCAAACGGCGCGAAGACGTCATCAACGCAAATCCAGCGGGCTCGCGGGGACGAGCGGCGTCAGCGGGCTGGCGGCAACGGCGGACGGCGCAAAAGCGCTCCCCGCGATCACGCCCCCGCCGAGCGAAATGAAGGCGGCGAGCGCGATCGTCCGCCGCATCGCCACCGCCTCACGCCGGCGCGTGGCAAGCATTTGCAGCACGCGATCGTCGAGCGCGTCCAGCGCCGCAGGGAGTCCCGCCACATTCAGGATTCGAAGTTCGTCGTCCATCGGCTCTCGCCATTCCTTCCAGACCGGTATACGCGCGCCGCCCGCTTACCCCTCAACACCGCCCGCTTTCGAAACCATTGTTTTTCCCGAGGGCAAGCCCGTCGCCATGCGTAATAGCGGGAACGGACATCCGATTGGAGTATTTTATGAACAAGTGGCTTCCTCTCCCCCTGATCGCCGCGCTCGCACTGGCCGCAATGCCAGGCACCGCGCTGGCGCACGCAAAGCTGGTCGGCTCGACCCCCGCGGCGAATGCGACCGTATCGAAGGTGACCTCGGTCGGCCTGAAGTTCAGCGAAAAGCTGATCGCCTCGACCGTGAAGACCGAACTGGTGATGACGGGAATGCCCGGCATGAAGGACCACCCGCCGATGAAGATTCCCTTCACCTCGGCGATGGGCAAGGACGGCAAGTCGATGACGCTGCAGCTGAAGCGCGCGCTCGTTCCCGGTACCTACAAGGTCAAATGGTCGGCCGCCGGCGCCGACACGCACCGCATGGGCAGCGAATTCAGCTTTACCGTGAAGTAGGACCATGACCGACCTCCCCGTGATCGGCATCCGGTTCGCGCTTTACGCCGACCTCATGCTCATCACGGGGCTTGCGGCCTTCCCGCTCCACGCCCTTGCGGCCGACGAGCGGCGCAATCCCGAACTCGTCGCGCTGTTCGCGCGTCCCCTGCGCTGGCTTTGCTTGATCGGACTGCTCGCCTCCGCGCTCGGGATGCTCATCCTGACCGCCAATATGCAAGGCGTCGACGCGCTCTCGGTCGATCCGCCGATGCTTCTGGCCATGATCCGCGAAACCGACGTCGGAACCGCCTGGGTGATCCGGATGGCCGCGCTGCTTGTCGCCGCAGGCGCCGCCTGGCGGGCCGACCGACACCGCCCGGCCGCAATCGCGGTCGTCGCCATCGCGGCCGCAACGGCGCTCGCGTCGCTGGCATGGTCGGGCCATGCCGGCGCGACCGAAGGGCTGCCGGGAATGCTCCATCGCGGCAGCGACGCGCTGCACATGATCGCCGGCGCGGTCTGGCTCGGCGCGATCCTTGCCTTCCTGCTGCTCCTGCGATCGCTGCGGGCAGCCGGGCATGAGGCCGGGCGGATTGCCCGGCTCGCGCGCAGTCTGGACTCCTTCGCCGTGACGGGGACGATATGCGTGCTTGCCCTGACGGTAACCGGTCTGATCAATGCCGAACTGACCTTCGGCGTCGGGAACGCGGGCGCATCGCTGGCGGCGCCCTATGGCCGGCTCCTCGTCGCCAAACTCCTTCTCTTCGGCGCGATGCTGGCTCTCGCAGCGGCGAACCGCTGGCGGCTGACTCCCGCGCTCGGCGCCTCGCCGACAGGCGGCGATGCCCGCACCGCCATTCGCGCGATACGCCGGAGCCTCATGATGGAAGCGGCCGCCGGCGCGGCCATCGTCGCGCTCGTCGCCTGGCTCGGC